>JAAXIW010000029.1 GCA_012270135.1 Brevundimonas sp.
CTCGGGGTCTACGGACTCGCGCGCGAGCTGACCGGCCGCATCGGCTGGGCCCTGGGCGCCCTCGCCCACTGGATGGTGCTGCCCGGCAACTCCCGCCCGGTGGGCTACGTCCTCATCCGCGAGGACTTCGCCCTGCCCCTCGTCGCCGCCGTGGCCGCCGGCGGCCTGATCGGCTTCGAGCGCGAATGGCGCGGGCGGTCGGCGGGCTTTCGGACCCATATCCTCGTCTGCCTCGCCTCGGCCCTGCTGATGGAAGCGGCCGTTTCGCAGGGGGCGTGGCGCTTCCAGACCCTGCCCGGCGCCGAGATCGTCAGTGACCCCACCCGCATGGCGCACGGCGTCCTGACCGGCATCGGCTTCCTCTGCGCCGGCGTCATCTTCCGGTCGGGCTTCTCGATTCACGGCCTGACCACGGCCGCCTCGCTCTGGATCACGGCGACGATCGGCCTGCTGTTCGGCGCCGGCTTGTTCTGGCTCGGCGTGAGCGGAACGGTGCTGACCGTGGTCATCCTCGCGGTTCTCCGTCTGATCAGCGCGCGGTTTCCGCAGCATCTTCGCATCGACGCCGAGGTGACCTGGCGGCGCGAGTCTCCGGATGTGGAGGATGCGGTCGAGGCGGCCTTCGCCGATCTGGATGCGACCGCGGGCGCCCACGAACTCATCGACGGCGGCGACCGGGTCCGCCGCCTGTTCCGGCTCAGGGCGATGGGGGAGCAGCCGCGCAAGGCGCGGGCCACGCGGCTCAGGGCCGGCGAAGGCGTCACCGGCTACCGGCTCGATCCGCGCGACGACTGACGCCGCTTGCCCGCCCCGCGGCGGCGGGCCTACGCTCCTGATTCGTCAGTTTGCGGAGCGAAAAACTTGATGGACTGGGATCTGGTCTGGCCGGTCGCCGCGGCCATGACGGCGGGCGGGCTGATCGGGGTCGAGCGCACCTATCATGGCCATCCGGCGGGCTTCCGGACCCACATCCTCGTCTGCCTGACCAGCTGTTTGCTGATGCTGGCGGCCATGCACCAGTCGACCTGGGCCTTCGTCGCCCTGCCGAACCAGACTGTGGTCATTGACCCGACCCGCATGTCGCACGGTCTGCTGACCGGCATAGGCTTCCTCTGCGCCGGGGTGATCTTCCGTGAGGGGTTCTCCGTGCACGGCCTGACCACGGCGGCGTCGCTCTGGGTCACCTCGGCCATCGGCGTGCTGTTCGGCGTCGGCATGCTGGACCTGGCCCTGATCGGCTCGGGCGCAACCCTGGCGGTGCTCGCCGTGCTGCGTCTGCTCGACGCCAAACTGCCCCACATCGGCGTCATGGACGTCTCCCTGCGCTGGAAGCAGGGCGCCGCGCCCAGCGAGAAGGCGCTGCGCGATCTGCTGCGCGCCCGTGGCCTGCGGGCGGTGCGCATCGGTCATGTGATGAGCCCTGACTGCCTGATCCACGAGCACGTTCTGAAGGTGAAGGGTCCGATGCCCGTCGACGCCGACGCCCTGGTCGCCCAGCTGTGCGGGCAAGAGGGCCTGGCCGGCTTCTCGGTTCTGCCCCGCGACGAATAGGCGGCCCGCCGTGCCTTGAACCACGGGCGATGCGGCCCAATCTGTCGAGCGTTCCCCGACGCAGAAAGGATCGCCATGCAAGGTTTCGTCGCCGATATCGAGAAGCTCACCGTCGAGAACACCGACTTCCGGCGCGTGCTCTACACCGGCAAATATCTGCAGCTGGTGCTGATGACCCTCCAGCCCGGCGAGGAGATCGGCGCCGAGGTCCACGAGGACCACGACCAGTTCTTCCGCATCGAGAGCGGCTCCGGCGAGGTGCGCATCGACGGCAAGGCCACCCCGGTCAAGGACGACGACGCGGTCATCGTTCCCGCCGGCGCCCGGCACAACGTCGTCAACACCGGCGACAAGCCCCTGATGCTCTACACCCTCTACGGCCCGCCCGAGCACCGCGACGGCGTCGTCCACAAGACGAAAGCCGAGGCTGACGCCTCCGAAGAGCATTTCGACGGCAAGACCACCGAATAGGTCCGTCCGCATCCCGGTCATTGTCCGCTAACCCTCTTTGCGGCATGACTGGAACGGATGGCGAACGAAGCGACTCGAATTCTCGGTCTCGACCCCGGCCTGCGCCGCACCGGCTGGGGCGTGGTGGCGGCCGAGGGCTCGCGCCTGCGCTGGATCGCCCATGGCGTCGTGGCCCCGCCCGAGGCCGCCCCGTTCAGCGAACGTCTGCTTCACCTGCTTGAGGCGATCGGCGCCGTCTGCGCCGCCCACGCCTGCGACGAAGCCGCCATCGAGGAGGTCTTCGTCAACATGAACCCGGCCTCGACGCTGAAGCTCGGCCACGCCCGCGCCGCCGTCATGCTGGCCCCCGCCCGGCACGGCCTCGCAGTCGCCGAGTATTCGCCCAATCTGATCAAGAAGGCGGTGGTCGGGGCCGGTCACGCCGACAAGACCCAGATCGCCTTCATGGTGAAGCGGTTGCTGCCCTCCGCCGGCGACGTGAAGGCCGACGCCGCCGACGCCCTCGCCGTCGCCATCACCCACGCCCAGCTGCGCAGGCGGGCCGTCCTCGCGGGGGCCGCATGATCGGCCGGCTCAGAGGCGTGCTGGCCGAGGTCGAGGCGGACCTCGACCTGATCGACTGCGCCGGCGTCGGCGATGTCGTGGCCGGTGGGGCGCGCACCCTCCAGCGCCTCCCGGCGCCCGGCGACGAAGCGACCCTCC
>JAAXIW010000031.1 GCA_012270135.1 Brevundimonas sp.
GCCTCGCCGTCGCGGTTCACGGTCTGCCCGAGTAGGGTCAGGACCGTGACGCCCTCTTCGACGCGCCAGCGCGCCTCCGCCTCGATGTCATCGATGGGCCGGGAGCGTACCCGGCCACGGGTCGTGGGGACGATGCAGTAGGTGCAGTTGAGGTCGCAGCCACGCATGACCGCGAGGTACGCGTGCAGTCCGCCGCGGTACTCCTCCCCCGCACGGTCCACCACCACGTCCTCGGCCATGTCGGTGGCCAGGACCCGCGCATCGGCGGGGCGGGAGGCCGGCTCGGCGAAGCCGGAGGCGAGGCCGCAGTCCTGGCAGCCCTCGCTAATGGTCAGATATCCCTTCAGCAGCGGCCCCTCGCCGCAGCGCGGGCACCGGCAGCGCAGACCCGTCGAGAGGGTCCTGAGGGGCGGATAGTCAGGCGCGTTCACGACGGAAATCCCTGTTGCCAGACCATCCATGTCGGTCGGCGACCGGGGCGGGACAACGGGTCCCGTTGTCGCGGGGAGGGCGGCCGGGTCCGGCTCAGCGACAGTCACCAACCGTTAACCGCGTTGAAAGGCGACGCGCGCGAGGGTGCGCGCGCATGTCCGGGGCCCCGTCAAAGCGCATCCTGCGAACCACCGTCGCCGCCGCCGCGGCCGGCGCGGTCGCGCTCGCGCCGCTGGCGCCCCTCGCCCAGGAATCCGGCGTCGCCCTGGATCCGATCACCATCCGCGTCGGGGCCAACGCCGAATTCACCCGGCTTGAGTTCGCCGGCGTCGTCGGATCCCGTTCGCGCGTCCGGCGCGAGGGCGACCAGGTCATCGTCCGCATCGGCTCCACCGCCGCCCCGGACGTGTCCCGCCTCAAGGTCGATCCGCCGAGGGGCGTCAGCAAGGTCGAGACCCGGGCCGTATCGGGCGCGACCGAACTCGTCCTGACCCTGGCCGAGGGCGCCGACGTCCGCTCGGGCAGCGCCGACGGGGCGGTCTATCTGAACCTCTATGCCGAGGCTCCGCCCGCCGCGCCCGCAACGGCGTCCGCCGCCGCCAAGACGCCCGTGCCGGTGGTCGCCCAGGCCTCGGCCGGCAAGGTCAGCCTGTCCTTCCAGTGGCCCGCCGCCGTCGGCGCGGCCGTGTTCCGGCGTGGCGAGGCCGTGTGGATCGTCTTCGACGCCCCCGCCCGGCTGGACATGTCCGGCGCATCGCAGCTCGGACCCGCTTCGGACGCGCACTGGACCGCCGGACCGGACCATGTCGCCGTCCGCCTCGCCGCCCCCGCCGGCGCGCCTGTCTCGGCCAGCGCCAGCGGTTCGACCTGGACCGTGACCATCGGCGGACCTCCGGTGGCGGTCGCCGGCGTGCGGGTCGACCGCGACGACACCGGCGAGCCGGCCCTCGTCGCCCGCATGGCCGGCGCCACCCGCGCCGTCTGGCTGACCGATCCGCTGGTCGGCGACCGCTTCGCCGCCGTCACCGCCCTGGCGCCCGGCAAGGGCTTCGCGGATCGCCGCAAGACCGTCGATCTGGCCCTGCTGCCCACCGCTCACGGCCTCGCCGTCGAGACGGCGGCGAGCGACCTCGCCGTCCATGCCGACGGGGATCTGGTCACGCTCAGCCGGCCCGGCGGCCTGACGTTGTCGTCCCCGTCAGCGGGTCTGGACGCCGCCCCCGCCGCCGGCGGCGCGCCTGTCCGGGCGCGCCACCCCGGCCTGATCCTGAGCGAATGGGCCGAGGTCGGCCACGCCGGCTTTCCGGCCCGCTATCGCCAGCTGCAGAACGCCGCCGCCGCCGAAGCCATGTCCGCCGGCGACGATCCGCGCGCCCCGATCGAGGCGCGTCTCGCCTGCGCCCGTTGCCTCGTCGGCTCGGGGCGGGGCGACGCGGCGGTTGGCGGCCTCACCGCCATCGTCGCCAAGGCCCCGAACATGGCCGGCGAACCTGAGCTGCGCGGCCTGCGCGGCGCCGCCCGGGCCTCGATCGGGCGCTTCGAGGAGGCCGCGGGCGATTTCGCCTCGGCCGCGGTCGCCGGAGATCCCGCCTCCGCCGTGTGGCGCGGCTATATGGCTTCGGTCCGGGGCGACCACGCCGCCGCGCGGCAGGCCTTCGCCGCCGGCGCCAAGGCGGTCGACGCCTTCCCCCAGGCCTGGCGCGCCCGCTTCGGCGCCGCCCACGCCCTGTCGGCGCTGGAGACCGGGGACCTCGACGCCGCCCGCGCCCTGCTGGCCTACAGCTTCATCAAGGACGCCCCCGCCGCCGATCAGCTGACCGCCCGCCTGGTGCAGGCCAGGCTGTTCGAACTCGACGGCCGGTCCGACCGCGCCCTGGCGATCTACTCCGTCATCGGACGGGCTCCGGCGGACGGCATCGCCGTCCCGGCGAAGCTGGCCGTCGTGCGCCTGTCTCTGGCGAAGGGGACGATGAAGCCCGCCGACGCCGCCGCCGCCCTGGAGAGCCTGCGCTGGCGCTGGCGCGGAGACGCCACCGAACTGGCGGTGATCCGCCAACTGGGCCAACTCTACCTCTCCCAGGGCCTTTATCGGGAAGCGCTCACCGCCTTGAAGGGCGCCGGCCCGGGCCTCGCCCGCCTCGAGGGCGCCGCCGAGATCCAGGCCGATCTGAGCCAGGCTTTCCGCATGCTGTTCCTCGAAGGTGGAGCGGACGGCCTGCAACCGGTGCAGGCGCTCGGCCTCTTCTACGATTTTCGCGAACTGACCCCGATCGGCGCGGACGGCGACGAGATGGTCCGCCGCCTGGCGCGGAGGCTGGTCGACGTCGATCTGCTCGACCAGGCCGCCGAACTGCTGAAATACCAGGTCGACAACCGGCTGGACGGCGTCGCCAAGGCCCAGGTCGCCACCGATCTGGCCACCGTCTACCTGATGGACCGCCAGTCGGAGGCCGCGCTGCAGGCCATCTGGAGCTCGCGCACCACCCTGCTGCCCAGCGTCCTCAACGCCGAGCGCCGGGCGCTGGAGGCGCGGGCCCTGGCCGGCCTTGGCCGCTACGATCACGCCCTGGAGGTTCTGGGCTCCGACTCCAGCCCCGAGGCCCGCGAGGTTCGCGCCGAAGTGCTGTGGAAACAGGAGAAATGGTCCGAGGCCGCGGCGATCTACGAGGCCCGTCTCGGCGACCGCTTCAAGGATCCGGCCCCCCTGAGCGCGGACGAGGAGGCGCGGCTCATCCGCGCCGGCGTCGGCTATTCGCTGGGCCGGGATCAGGCCGCGCTGGCGCGCCTGTCGCGCAACTACGGGTCATTCATCGCCGGGGCACGGGCGAAGCCGGCTCTTTCGGTGGCGCTCGACACGGGGACGGGCGAGGGCGCATCCGCGCGCGATTTCGCCGCCCTGGCCGCCTCGGCCGATACCTTCGCCGGCTGGGTCGCGACCATGAAGGCCGAGCTCAGACGGAAAACGGGCGGAGACCGACCCGCGGCCCCCGCCCGTCCTCAAGCTGCGGCGGCGCCGTAAGGCGGCCGCCGGACCCCCTTGTGGGGCCTTACTTGTTGACCGCGTCCTTGAGCGGCTTCGACACGCGGAAGCGCACGGCCTTGGAGGCGGCGATCTTGATCGTCGCGCCGGTGGCCGGGTTGCGGCCTTCGCGAGCGGCGCGGGCGGCGGTGTCGAACACGCCGAGGTTCGAGATGCGGACGTCGCCGCCCGACTTCAGGGACTTGTGGATGTTCTCGACGATGGCGGTCAGAACCTTGCCGGCGTCGGCTTGCGAGACACCCGCGTCCTTGGCGACGGCGGCGATGAGTTCGGCTTGAGTGGTCATTGTGGGTCGTTTCCCGATTGAAGCTCGCCCCGCGATTCAGGGGCGATGACGGACGGATTGACGCCGCTTTTTCTTCCCTTGGCAAGCGACTTTGCCTGCCAAAGGCCCACGGGGTGGGGATTTATCCGCCGCCGGCCGCCCTCTGGAAGCTCTCCACGAGGCTGCCCGCGACCAGTCTCCACCCGTCCACGAGCACGAAAAAGATCAGCTTGAACGGCAGTGAAATCACCACCGGAGGCAGCATCATCATACCCATCGACATCAGCACGCTGGCGACCACCAGATCGATCACAAGGAACGGAACAAAAAGGAGAAATCCGATTTCGAACGCCCGCTTGAGCTCACTGATCATGAAGGCCGGAGTGACCACCCGGAGGGGCAGGTCGGCGATGGGCGTGGCGGCTTCCACATTGGACAGCCGCGTGAACAGGGCGAGGTCGTCGCGATCGACCTGACCGAGCATGAAAGTCTTCACAGGTTCCGAGGCCGCGTCGAAGGCCTGGGGCAGCTCCATCTGCTGGTCCAGCAGGGGGCGGATGCCCGAATCATAGGCGTCCTGCCAGGTCGGGGCCATGACGATGGCGCTCAGAAACAGGGCCAGGGACACCAGAACCGCATTGGGTGGCGCCTGCTGCATGCCCAGCGCCGTGCGCAGCAGCGACAGCACCACGACGATCCGCACGAAGCTGGTGGTCATGATCACGATCGACGGCGCCAGCGACAGCACCGTCATCAGCCCGACCAGTTGCACGACCCGTTCGGTCAGGCCGGCGCCGGTGCCGAGGTCGACATTGATGGCTGCGCCGGGACCGCCCGCGGCGGCCACGTCCTGCGCCAGCGCCGCCAGCGGCCACAGCAGGCACAGGGCGGTGGTCATCAGCGACAGCATCGCCGCCCGCTTCAGTTCCGCCCGGCTGGGCAGAACGAAGACGCCTTTCAGGCGGCTTCCCGCGGTCACGCGTCCCCTCCGGGCCCGCGCGGCTCGATCAGTTCCCGGCCTTCGCCGAGGATCAGCAGCCGGTCCTCATCATCGATCCTGACCAGCACCAGGCGGCGGGCCGGATCCAGCACCAGGGTCTCGACCACGTTCATGCGCCGCTCGCCACGTTCGGCGCTGAGTTTCGCCAGCAGTTGCGGCGCGTAGCGGCGGGCCGCCCATGCGGCGAGGCCGATGATGCCGAGGGTGAAGGCCAGGGCGAACAGCGCCCGCAGCAGATCGAGGAAATTCATGCGACAGCCCCGCCGGCGCGTCATGTCCGGCGCCGACAGCCTTTCCGATCATGGTTAACGAGCCGTTGAGATAACCCCCCGTTAACCATGCAGGCGGCAGTTTCTGCCCATCGAACCGTGGGCGAATCGCGCCCCGATCTCGCGAAACGAATCCGCAGAGGGGAGGAGACGCCCTTGGCCATCACCGACCTGCCGCTGCTCAGCCAGATCAAGGGCCGTCTGACCTGGCTGGACGAACGCCAGCGGGTCATCGCCGAGAACGTCGCCAACGCCGACACGCCCGGCTATGTCGGCCGCGACCTGAACCAGCCCGCGGATTTCGCGGCCGCCGTGCGGGGCGGCGGCGGCCTGCGGATGGCCCGCACCAGCGCCCTGCACATCGCCCCCGCCGCGCCGGCGGCTCGCTTCGAGGCGCACAAGGCTCCCGACTCGGAGACCACGCTCGACGGCAATTCCGTCGTGGTCGAGGAGCAGATGCTGAAGATGGCCGAGAGCCGCATGGCCTACGACGCCGCAATCGGCCTCTACCAGAAGTCCATGCAGATGCTGCGCCTGGCGGCCAAACCGCCGGGCCGCTGAGGAATAGCCGATGACCGATCCCGTCCCGCCCCGGAACAGCGCCATGGCCGTCGCCGCCAGCGCGCTGAAGGCCCAGCAGTCGCGCATGCGGGTCATCGCCGAGAACATCGCCAACGCCCAGTCGACGGCCGACGTCGCCGGCGGCCAGCCCTATCGCCGTCAGATCCCCGTCTTCCAGGCGCGCGAGATCGACGGCGCCACCGGCGTCACCCTGGCCGAGGTTCGTCCGGACATGGGCGATTTCCGCTCCGAATACGATCCGTCCCATCCGGCCGCCAACGCCGAGGGCTATGTGCTGCGGCCCAACGTCGACACCCTCGTCGAGGCCATGGACATGCGCGAGGCCCAGCGGGCCTACGAAGCCAATCTGAACGTCATCGAGACGGCGCGTTCGATGGACGCCCGCACCCTCGACCTGCTCAAGAAATAAAGGCTGACCGATGAACCCCTTGATGGCGGCCAAGGCCTATCAGGCGATCCAGGGCGGGGCCATGCCGGCGTCGCCGACGGCCGCGCCGGCCCAGTCCGGCTTCGCCGACCTGCTGAGCAACGTCATGGGCGACATGACCCAGACATCGCGGGCCGCCGAGACCCAGATGACCGCCATGGTCCAGGGTCAGGGCAGCCTGATCGACGTGGTCACCGCCGTGTCCTCGGCCGAGGCCTCGCTGGAAACCGTCATGGCCGTCCGCGACCAGGTCATCTCCGCCTATCAGGAGATCATGCGGATGCCGATCTGACGGCCGTCGTGGCGTCGATCAACCTTACGGCGATTTCATCCGCGGCGCCGCATCCGCCGTGCCAGGAATGAGCCTCCAGTCAGGACGAAACCCTGGAGCCTTCATGTCCCGCCTGACCCTCGCCGCTGTCGCGGCCCTGCTCGCCGTCTGCATGCCCGCCGCCGCCGCCGCCCAGCGCGCGCCGCAACCGGTCACGGTGGTCAGAGCCGGAAACCTGTTCGATTCCGAAGCCGGACGGATGGTCGGCCCGCGCGACATCCTGATCCGCGGCGACCGGGTCGCCGAGGTCGGCGAGGCGCTGGCGATCCCCGAAGGCGCGACCGTGCTCGACCTCAGCGGCTGCTCCGTTCTCCCCGGCCTGATCGACGGCCACACCCATATCCTGACCGAACAGCGCTTCGGCGAGGGCCTGTCTGTCACCGCCGCCCGGGATCAGGCGGTCGACGGGGACATCGACCGCACCCTGCTCGCGGCCGCGCGGGCGCGGGCGTATCTTGAAGCCGGCTTCCCCACGATCCGCGACCTCGGCAACTCGGGGCGCTACCTCGACCTGATCCTCGACCGAGGCATCGAGCGCGGTCATGTGCCGGGCCCCCGCATCTACGGGGCCGGTCCCGGCCTGGCTCCGGCCGGCGGGCAACTGGAGCCCCAGCCCGCCGATCCGCATCATCTGGTCGCATCGGAATACCGGATCGTCGTCAGCCCCGATGACGCCCGCGCGGCTGTGCGCGAGGCCGTCGCCCGCGGGGCCGAAGTCATCAAGATCTATCCCGAGGCCAGCCCGCAGCGCACCCGTCTGTCGGTCGCCGAGATCGCCGCCATCGTCTCCGAGGCGCGCCGGCACAACATCCCCGTCGCCGCCCACGCCACTTATGACGCGGCCATCCGCGAGGCGGTCGAGGCGGGCGTGACCTCGATCGAGCACGGCTATGAAGTGTCCGACGACACCCTGCGCCTGATGGCGACGAAGGGCGTCTGGCTGGTGCCCACCGACCCGTCGGTGGACATGGCGCTGGACTTCACCACCAACTGGCCCGTCCAGCCGCCCCGCGAGGAGGTGGAGCGTCATCTCCGGCAGGGCCGCGAGCGGCTGATGCGGGCGCACCGCCTCGGCGTCCGCATCGCGCTCGGCTCCGACCTCTACTTCCCCTATTCGCCCGGCCGCGGCGCGGGTTCGCGCGGCACGATGGACGGTTATGTCGAGGCGGGTCTGACGCCGGCCGAGGCGCTCCAGACCGCGACTTGGGAAGCGGGCCGGATGATCGGCGACGACGGGCTCGGAGTCATTCGCCCGCGCGCCTGGGCCGATCTGGTGGCGGTGGAGGGCGATCCGACCCAGGGCCTCGCGCCCCTGCGCTCCCCGCGCCTGGTGATGAAGGCGGGCCGGGTCGCGGCCGGCGACGCCGACGCCTGCGGGGGATAGGGAACAGGCGCGCGCCCCCGGCGCTTTCCCCGCGAACGCTCCGGAGGCCGCCATGCTCAAGGCTCACAACTCGTCCGCCATCGTCGCCGTCGGCGATCTCGACCGCGCCCGCCGGTTCTACGGCGAAACACTCGGCCTCCAGCAGACCGGCGGCGGCGATGACCAGCCGCTGACGTTCAGCACGGGCGACACGGCGCTGGTCGTCTATCCGTCGGAGTTCGCCGGGACCAACAGGGCCAATGCGGTGGTCTGGGGCGTCGGCGGCGATCTGGGCTCGATCGTCGCGGACCTGCGCGGCAAGGGCGTGGCGGTCGAGCGCTATGAGATGGACGGCGCGGACTTCGTCGACGGCATCCACTGGTTCGGCGACTTCGGCGCCGCCTGGTTCAGGGACCCCGACGGCAACATCCTGCACCTGAACAGCGGCGACTAGCCTTCCAGCGAGACCACCGGCTGCGTTGCGGCCACGGGGCGCCGCGACCGCCCCTTCAGCCAGGCGCGGATGCGCGACTGGATCGGGTTGTCGATCACGAAGTGGAAGGCGAAGGCGAAGACGAAGGCCGCGACAACCCCGCCGACCCACAGCGCCCACTGCGCGCCCACGGGCAGGGCGAAGCGGGCGATGGCGACATTGGCGACGCCGAACCAGGCGATCCGCACCACCTCATTGGTGATGAACATCGAGAACGACACCTGCGCGGCTTTCTCCACCCATTTCGACGGGCGTGGCGTCGGCGTCGCGCCGGCGGCGAGGATGATCGTCGAGATGCACGCCAGCGAGATCAGGGCGTGTTTGTCGAAATACTGGACGAAGGCCAGCGCCAGGGCCGCGCCGATCCCGGCCCATCCGGCCAGTTTCGGGCTGATCCAGACCTTCTGCGCGAACCAGGCCAGGGCCATGCCGAGGGCGAACAGCGGCAGGGCGCGGATGAAGCCGTAACCCATCGGCATCTGGTAGACCGGATAGCCGAGCAGGGCCCAGGTCAGCTGGTTGACCAGCAGATAGCCGCCGACGCCCAGCGCCAGCACGCTCCACGGTCCCAGACGGGCGATGCCCTTCAGCAGCCACGGGAAGGCGAGGTAGCAGCCGATCAGGGCCGAGATCGACCAGCTCGGCGCGTTCCAGCCGAGTCCGCCCGGGATGCCGAACGCCTGGGTCAGGGTCAGCTGGGCCGGCAACTGGTCCCAGCGGAACCACTCGGGCGCCCGCGGCGCGAAGCCCAGCGCCCCGCCCCCGACGACCAGCACGACGAGACCGAGCGCCATCAACAGATGCGCCGGCAGCACCCGCAGATACCGCTTGAGGAAGAAGTCGCCCGCCGACATCCGGCCCCCGGCGACGGAGGCGCCGTAGACCCGCATCAGCACATAGCCGCTGTCGATCAGGAAGAAGTTGGTCAGCAGGAAGCCGCCCCGCTCGAACACCGGATGCCAGCTCTCGGCCAGCGCCACCGGTCCCGCGCCCTGGAAGTGATGCAGGATGATCAACCCGGCCACGATGAAACGCAGGGCGTCGAGCCATCCCCCTCTGACGATGGGAATTGTCTCGTTTCGGGTCGAAATCGCCGTCCAGACCATCGGAAAAGCCTCCTTCGAGGCGAATTCCGCAAGGACCGGGCCGTCTGGCCCCCTTGGCCTACCCCCGCACCAGCCGCAGGAATTCCTCGCGCGTCCGGGCGTCGTCGCGGATGACGCCGCTCAAGTGGCTCGTGGTCAGGCTGGATCCGGCGGTGTTCACCCCGCGCAGGGTCATGCAGCTGTGCTCGGCCTCGACGACCACGCCGACGCCTTGGGGCCGAAGCACCTCCTGGATCGCCAGCGCGATCTCCGAGGTCATCTTCTCCTGGATCTGCAGCCGCCGCGCGAAGCCATGCACCACCCGCGCCAGCTTGGAGATGCCGACCACCCGGTCGGTCGGCAGATAGCCGACGTGCGCCCGGCCGACGACCGGCAGCATGTGATGCTCGCAGAAGCTGACGAAACGGATGTCCTTCAGCACCACCAGCTCGTCATAGCCGCCGACCTCCTCGAAGGTCCGCTCCAGATATTCGCGCGGGTCGCTTTCGTAGCCGGCGAAGAGCTCGCGGTAGCTGCGCGCCACCCGGGCCGGGGTGTCGAGCACGCCCTCCCGGTCCGGGTCGTCCCCGGCCCAGCGGATCAGGGTGCGAACGGCGGCCTCGGCCTCGGACTGGCTTACGGATTGATCGGTCATGCCCCGCTTTACGCCGGGCGGGGGGAATTGATCCAGTGTCCGTTCCCTAACCTCCCGTTAACCACGCTCCCGGCATTTTCTGCCCGGTGTTAGTAGGGGCCCGGCGCGGGCCGCGTAGTCTATCGGGGTGCAGCATGAACGGCGCGGAAGTGATGGATGTGGGGCGCGACGCCCTCTGGCTGACCATCCAGCTGGCCGCCCCCGTCCTGCTCGTCGGCCTCGTCGTCGGCGTCGTCATCGGCCTGTTCCAGGCCCTGACCCAGATCCAGGAACAGACCCTGATCTACGCCCCCAAGATCATCGCCATCTTCGTCTCCCTGCTGCTGTTCCTGCCCTTGATGGGGGCTCTGCTCGGCGGCTTCATGCGGACCATCGCCGCGCGCATCGCCGGCATGTAGCCGGGTGGAGCCCTACGCCACCGCCGATCAGGTCTGGCAGGGCGCCATGATCTTCGCCCGCATCGGCGCGGTGCTGCTGATGCTGCCCGGCGTCGGCGAGAGCTATGTGCCCCCGCGCATCCGCCTGTCGCTGGCGCTGGTCGTCTCCCTCGCCCTCTGGCCAGTCGTTTCCGCCAGCCTTCCGGCGCTGCCCGCCACGATGGGCGGCATGGCCGGCTGGGTCATCCGCGAGGTTCTCGTCGGCCTCGCCATCGGGGCCCTCCTGCGCATGTTCCTGACCGCTCTCGCCACCGCCGGTGAGGTCGTCGCCCTCCAGACCACCCTGGCCTTCGCCCAGACCGCCAACCCGACGCAGGCTTCGCCGGGCAGCACCCTGTCGGCCTTCCTGATGATCCTCGGCACGACTCTGATCTTCGCCACCAACACCCATCATCTGTTCATCGCCGGCCTGGTGGGGTCCTACGAACTGATCGCGCCGGTTCGACCCCTGGTCACCGAGGATTTCACCGCCATGGCCGTGCGCACCGTGGCCGACGCCTTCACCCTGGGCGTCCAGCTGGCCGCGCCGGTGCTGGTCTTCGCCATCATCTTCAATGTCGCCTCCGGGCTGGTCGGGCGGGTGATGCCCGCCTTCCAGGTCTATTTCGCCGCCGCCCCGCTCAGCATCATCCTGGGCCTGTCGGTCTTCGCTCTCAGTCTTGGCGTTCTGGGCACGGTCTTCATCGACCGCTACCGCGCCATGGCCGGTGTTTTCGCGGGAGGCGCCGGTGGCTGACGCGCCCGATCCCGAGTCGAAAACAGAAGAGGCCACCCCGCGAAAACTCGCGGACGCCCGCAAGAAGGGCGATGTCGCCAAGTCGCCGGATGTCGCCTCCGCCCTGTCGCTGCTGGGTGCGGCCGCCGTGATCCTGATGTCGGGGGGCTGGTTCGCGACCTCCATGGCCGAGCAGTTGCTGCCCTTCATCGCCAGCCCGCATGCCATGATGGGCGGACTCGACGCCGGCGCGGGCGTCGAGATCGGCGCCCAGGCCCTTTGGGCCATCGCCCCCTTTCTCGGCGCCGTGATGCTGGCCACCATCGTCGGCGGCGCGGGCGGCAATCTGGCCCAGTCGGGGCTGATCTTCACCGGCCAGAAGCTCAAGCCCGACTGGTCCCGGCTCAGCCCGCTCAAGGGCTTCAAGCGCATCTTCGGCCCGGACGGACTGGTCCAGTTCCTCAAGACCTTCCTCAAGCTGTCGGCCGTGGTCCTGATCTGCTGGCTGGTTCTGCGCCCGCACATCCGCGAGCTTGAGACCATGGCCGCCATGTCGCCGGCGATGATCCTGCCGATGGCCCGCGACCTGACGATCGCCCTGATGGTCTCGGCCATCGTCTTCCTCGGCCTGACCGCGGGGGCCGACTACCTCTGGCAGCGCTACCGTTTCGCCGAGCGGATGAAGATGACCCGGGAAGAGCTGAAGGAGGACTACAAGCAGTCCGAGGGCGATCCGCACGTCAAGGCCAGGCTGAAGCAGATCCGCGCCCAGCGCAGCCGTCAGCGGATGATGCAGAACGTGCCCAAGGCGACCGTCATCGTCACCAACCCGACCCACTATTCCGTGGCCCTGCGCTACGAGCCGGGTGACGGCGATCCCGCGCCGGTCTGCGTCGCCAAGGGCGTCGACGCGCTCGCCCTTCGCATCCGGGAAGTGGCGCGCGAGCACCAGGTTCCGATCGTCGAGAACGTGCCCCTGGCCCGCGCCCTCTACGCGGCGGTCGACGTCGACGAAACAATCCCGCGCGAGCATTTCGAGGCGGCCGCCAGGGTCATCGGCTTCGTCATGCAGCAGCGGAAGGAACGGTAGAAGCGCGGGGTGAACTCACGTCTCGCCGTTTCAAGCGCCGGATTCCCGGGTCTCGACCGTTTCAGACAGGCGACGGCGGGGCCCAATCCCCGCTGACGCCGCACGCCCCCGCTTGATGGAGGGGTCAAGGCCCGGCCCCGGAGAAGCGGCCCGATCTCTCCGGCGCCGGGCCGAATGCGTCTCGGCGCGCCGCCGCTACTTCCCGCCCGCCACCGGCAGGGGGATGATCTCGGCTCCGCCCTCGGGCGCGGCTCGCGTCACCTGCGCCACCGGCAGCCGCACGGTCACCGCCGTGCCTTCGCCCAGGGTGCTGTCGATGCTCATCCGGCCGCCGTGCAGTTCGGCGAAGGCGCGCACCAGCGACAGGCCCAGCCCCGTGCCTTGCCGGCGTTGCTCCATGGCTCCGGCCTGTTCGAACGGTCGGCCGAGACGCCGCACGTCCTCCGGCGCGATGCCGACGCCGGTGTCGGCGACCACGATCTCGAGATAGGGGCCCACGGCCTCGACGGTGACCGTGACGGTCCCGCCCGGCGGGGTGAATTTCACCGCGTTGGACATCCGGTTCAGCGCGATCAGCCGGACCGCCCGCTTGTCGGCCGAGACGTCGACCGACTCCTCGGGCAGCATGGCTGTCAGGGTCACGCCCTTGTCCTCGGCCGTGACCCGCACCAGGGCGATGGCGGCGGACACCAGCTCGCGGGCGTCGAACCGCTCCAGGGTCAGCACATAGCGCTCGGCCTCGATCTTCGAGACGTCGAGCACGTCGTTGATCAGGTCCAGCAGATGCCCGCCCGCTTCGTGGATATTGTCGACATAGGCGGCGTAGCGATCGGGCATCGGCCCGAACAGCCGCTGGCGCATGATGTCCGAGAAGCCGAGCACCGCGTTCAGCGGCGTCCGCAGCTCGTGGCTCATATTGGCGAGGAAGCGGCTCTTTCCGGCTTCGCGGGCTTCCGCTTCGGCCCGCGCCGATTCCAGCGCCAGCTCCCGGGCGTACTGGGCGGTGCCGTCGAAGGCTTGGGCGATCAGGCGCGGCGCCTCGTGCAGCGGGTCGTCCAGCCGGCGCAGGATCAGTTGCACCCGCCGGTCCAGCGCCAGCCTGGGCGCGAAGGTCGCCGCGGCTTCATGCCCCTGCAGGGCCCGGGCGATGGCGGCCAGCAGGCGGGGACGGTCAGGCGCATGGACCGCCGCGATCAGTCCGTTCTCGAACAGCGGATCGACGGGCAGCGCCGGCGGCGGCGCCCCATAGGCGGCCAGCACCCGGCCCGAGCGTTCCAGCACGAGGGTCAGCCCCGGCTGCGCCGCGAGCAGCCGCTCGACCTTGCCGGCCTCGCTCTCGGCCGCGTCGAGCCGGGCCTCGCCCTGCCGCCAGGACAACCGGACGGCCAGGGCGGCGGCGCCCGCCGTCAGCACCGCCGAAATCGCGGCCAGACCCGGCAGGTGAGGACCCGCCCCGCCCAGCCACGCCGAGAACAGGCCCGCCACCGCCGCCAGGCCGACGCCCAGCGCGCCCGCCTGCACCTGCCGCACCCCGCCCCGCGCCAGCCCCGCCGCCCGCGGCAGCAAGACGCGACGGGCGAGGGGTCCCGTCACCCCGCCAGACCCC
>JAAXIW010000334.1 GCA_012270135.1 Brevundimonas sp.
TCAGCGCCCTCCTCCTGCCCCTCGACCTCGCCGCCTGCGCCTCACCCGCCATCCAGCCGCCGCTGACCCCGCCGCCGGGCTTCGACGGGCCGGAGCTCACCGCCGACCACGCCGTCATGGACGACGGCGCCCGCCTGCGCCTCGCCCGCTGGACGCCCGAGGGCGCGCCCTGGGCCGTCATCGTCGCCCTGCACGGCATGAACGACTCCAGGGCCTCCTTCCGCCTCGCCGGTCCGTGGTGGGCCGAGCAGGGCATCGAGACCTGGGCCATCGACCAGCGCGGCTTCGGCGAGTCCCCCGGCCGCGGCGTCTGGGCCGGCGCGGCGCGCATGGCCGAGGACCTGCGCACCACCGTCGCCCTCGCCCGCGCCCGTCATCCGAATGCGACCATCGCCGTGGCGGGCGAAAGCATGGGCGGCGCCGTCGCCATCGTCGCCTTCGCCTCGGACCGTCCGCCCGACGCCGACCGCGTCATCCTGCTGGCCCCCGCCGTCTGGGGCTGGTCGGCCCAGGGCCCGATCAACAGCGCCGGCCTGTGGATCGCCGCCCGGGCCCTGGGCGACCGCGCCGTCGAGGCCCCGGAATGGGCCGTCCGCGCCCTGCCGGCCTCCGACAACCGCATGGAGCTGTTCCGCAACTACCGCGATCCGAACAGCCTGATCACCACCCGGTTCGACACCCTGTATGGACTGGTCGACCTGATGGACAGCGCCTCCCGCCGCCTCGGTGAGATCGAGGCCCCGACCCTGCTGCTCTACGGCGCCCACGACAACGTCATCCGCAAGGACGCCATGCGCCCGGCCCTCGAAGCCGCCGGCGACCGCCCCGCCCTGCGCACCGCCTTCTACCCCGGCGGCTGGCACCTCCTGAACCGCGACCTCCAGGCGGAGACGGTCTACCGCGACGTCGAGGCCTGGCTCCGCGACCCCGCCGCCACGCTGCCGTCGGGGGCAGGGGAGGTGAGGCCAGCGCTAGAGGGGCGGTAGTCGGACCGCCGGCATTCCCCATCCGTCATCCTCGGGCTTGACCCGAGGACCAGACCATCCGGTGCTCCGTCGACGATCGCACGGTTACGCTCTCCGGGCCGTCCGCACCGCCCAGCCCGCCTCCCGCCCCTGATCCTCGGATCAAGTCCGAGGATGACGGCGGGGTGGGATTGGCAGGCAAGTGCCGGGAGCAGACACTGTGAAGGTCCGCTGTGGGTGGTTAGCGGACGTTCGCCTTGTCATGATGGACCGATCACCTCGGGGTCTTGCAGTGGTTGATCAGACAGACGTTGCCGTTCCGTGGTTTCCGCTCCCGGACATCCCGCAGTCGCCCTGCGGGATCGAACTCGACGCTGCGCCGGGCTGGGTGACAGTGCGGGCCGTTTACTCGTTCTATGAAGGAGAGCGAGATTTGATCATCGAGATGCGCCCTCTCATCGCAACGCTATTCGAAGAGGCAGCTTCGCCTCTCATCGATTTCACGCAGGGCTACCCGAACCTCACCGACCCCCGGTGGCTCCGTTACCGATGGCCGCTTATGAAGGTCGAGAATTCTAGTTGGTTGGCGGAGAACCGCTCACGGCTGTTTGAAGACGTAGCTTATGAACACGTTCGCATAGTTTCGGATGACGGGTCTTTCGACGCGATAACTGAGCAGTCGCCGTTCAACGTTGAGTGGGTCAGGGGTAAGGGGACTGGGTTTTACGCCCCCTCCTATCGCGCAACGTGAGGGCCTGACCGGACAAGGAGAATGTCCGCTCAGGGTCGAAAGCGGACAGTCGCCCAAAAGCGGTAAGCAGACCTCAGCCTCCACCCGCCACGGCCTGCCCGACCTTCCATTCCGCCACGTCCCAATCGAACACCTCGCCGGTCGCCTTCTTCACGGCGAACCATCCCATGAGGGTGCTGCCGCACATCTCCTCCCGGCAGTGGGCGCGCAGGGCCATGACGTAGTAGCCAGGCGGACCGGCGCCTTCCGAAATCCCCTCGCAAACGGCGACGTGGCTGATCGGCAGCCCTCTCTGCGCCGTCACCCGGGCCGTCGCCACATCGCAGGCGGCCTCTGCGCTGGCCACGGCCTCCGGCTTCGCGCAGCCGGACGGGACGAGTGCGAAGAGCATCAGCAGGATCGGGAGGCGCCCCCTCACCGCTACGCCCGCCCCGTCTTCTCCCGGTGCGGGCACCCCGGCCAGCAGCACGGCCGGCGCTTGCCGTCGCTCAGGTTTTCGCGCGCCTGTTCCACATGCTTCACCCGCGTCTCGGGCCTCTTCACCGACTGGACCCAGCAGATCCATTCGTTGCGCGCCAGCGGGGTGATGTCCTCCCACGTCGCCCTCGCCCCGGCATCGGCGACGAGCATCGCCTTGAGGTCGTCGGGCAGGTCATGCACCACCCCGCCGCTGAGGGTCGTTCCGGCCATGAAAGGCGCCTCCGTTTCGCGAGGCGACGTTAGCGACCGCGCGCCGCCCTCCGCAATGGCCGGACGAGCAGGAGCCCAATCCCTGGCCTCCGGGATGAATCGACATTCAGCCGATTTGGATCATCCCGGCGCAGCCGGGCTTCAATCCGCTCGGCCGGAGCAGGCGAAGCAGGTTCATCACGAAGGGCACGAAGGAAATCACGAAGGGCACAACGGGTTGGGCGTCAGGCGCAGGCCCCGTCGTGTCCTTTGTGATCCCGTTGTGTCCTTCGTGATGAACCTTACAGC
>JAAXIW010000092.1 GCA_012270135.1 Brevundimonas sp.
CCGGGTGCGACCCGCAACTCTGGGCCCCGCCCGCTCCCCACCCCGGCCCCGCCGGCCGGCCCCGGACCCCCCGCACCCTCCGCCCCCGAAGAAGGCCGAAAGGCCCCGCCCTCCGCGCGAGGAATCGCTCGACCTCGGCGCCCTCGCGGCCGAACGCCCCAACCGCACGCCCAATCGTGGAACCACGCCCCCGTCGGGCCAGCAGGCGACCGGCACGGCGGGAAGAACCATCGGGCGCGGCGATCTGCAGGCCCTGGGCTCCCAGGTGAGGCCGAGCCTGAATTGTGACCTGCCCGGGGCCGATTCAGCCACGGTTCGGGTCATCGTGCGCCTCGGCCTGAACGGACGGATCGTCGGCTCGCCCCGCCTTCAGGGTCCGCGCACGCCGATCGCTGAACGGGTGCTGCAGGGCATCCAGGCGGCCGAGCCGTTCGATATGCCGCCGGGCTACGAAGAGCAGGACATTCCCTTCGTCTTCAACACTTCGACATGGTGTTGAGTCAGGAATGGTAGGGTTTGGCGGCCTGCGTGACCGCAAAGTCGCCTTATTGAGACGGAAGCTGGTCAGGCAGCGACTTCGACCCCTTGTCAGGGTGTCAGGGACGGCGGGAGAGATTGAGTGCGAATGAAAAATTGGTTGGCCCTGTTCGTGACGGCGTCCCTGATCGGGCCCGCTCCCGTCGTCGCCCAGACACCGGACCCCGCGCAGTCCCAGGATGTGATCATCAGCCAGGCGGACCTGCGCCCGCTGCCCATCGCCGTCGCCGACTTCTCCGGCCAGAATGGCGCCGACCTGTCGGGTGTGATCCGCTCCAACCTGCGCCGCTCGGGCTATTTCGAGCCGCTGGATCCGGCCGGCTTCGTTGAGACCGGTCTGACCCTCGCCAACGCGCCCAACTTCCCGCAGTGGACCTCGATCGGGGCCCAGGCGGTGCTGTACGGCTCGGTGACCCCGCGGCCGGACAACCGCAACGACTACGGCTTCCGCCTCTACGACCCCTATCGCCAGTGCCAGCTGGCCTCCTACCGCTTCACCGCCACGCCCGAACAGTGGCGCCGGATCGGTCACAAGATCGCCGACGTGGTCTACCAGCGCATGACCGGCGAGGCCGGCTTCTTCGACAGCCGGGTGCTGTTCGTCTCCGAGAGCGGCACCCAGCTGAACCGCCTCTCGCGCCTCGCCATCTCGGATCAGGACGGATTCAACCCCGTCTATCTGACCCAGGGCGATGAGATCATCATGTCGCCGCGCTTTTCGCTGAACGACCCCAACGAGATCACCTACGTCGCGCTCGGCAAGGACTACAGCCGCATCTATCTGTTCAACCTGGCGACCCAGCGCCGCGAGAGCCTGGGCGAGTTCGACGGCCAGGTGCTGGCCCCGCGCTTCTCCAACGACGGCTCGATGATGGCCTTCTCGATCATCCGCGGCGGCAACACTGACGTCTATGTGATGAATCTGGCCAGCCGTCAGGTGCGCCGCCTGACCAACGATCCGGGCATCGACACCTCGCCCTCCTTCAGCCCGGACAACCGCCAGCTCGTCTTCACCTCCGACCGCTCGGGCAGCGCGCGCCTCTACGTCATGAACGCCGACGGCTCGGGTCAACGGCCCATCAGCCGCGGCGGCGGCATCTACACCGCCCCGAACTGGAGCCCGCGCGGCGATCTGATCGCCTTCACCAAACAGGGCGGCGGCCGCTTCTCGACCGGGGTCATGCGCCCCGACGGCACCGGCGAGCGCATCCTGTCGTCCAGCTATTTCGAGGAGGGCCCGTCCTGGGCCCCGAACGGCCGCTACATCATGTTCGCGCGCCAGTCGCCGGGCGGCGACACCCGGCTGTGGACGGTCGACCTGTCGGGCCGGGTGGTCAGTCAGGCGGGCTACGAAGGGCGCGGCTCCGATCCGGCCTGGTCGCCGCTTCTCGATGAACAGCCCTCGAACCTCGGCGGCGGTCCCGACAGCTGCCCGACCTGAGGCCGAGCGGAGCCTTTCCGCTCAATTCCGCGTTATCGCGACTGGCGAAACCGCTGGCGCGACAGTACCCGAGTTTTAAAGCCAAGCTGGAGGCCGAGGCCTCTCACCCTACGGAGTTTCACCATGATGAAGACCTCGACCCTTCTCCGTCTCGCCGCCGTGGGCGTGGCCGTCACGGCCATCGCCGCCTGCACGCCGCGCCGTCCGGCCGACAGCGCCGGCGGCGACAGCATCCCGCCCTCGTCGGGCCCGCAGTATCCGGCCAACCCCTCGGGCCCGATCGACGGCGGCGCCATGGGCGCGGCCGCGCCGGGCTCGGAACAGGACTTCGTCGTCAACGTCGGCGACCGCATCTATTTCGACCTCGACAGCTATGAGGTCCGCCCCGACGCCTATCCGCGCCTCGACGCCCAGGTGGCGTGGCTGCAGCGCTACCCGCAGGTCACCGTCCGCATCGAGGGTAACGCCGACGAACGCGGCACCCGCGAATACAACCTCGCCCTCGGCGCCCGCCGGGCCGAGTCGGTCCGCACCTATCTGGTCCAGCGCGGCATCTCGGCCGCCCGCATCGACACCATCAGCTACGGCAAGGAACGTCCGATCGCGGCCGGTTCCAACGAGGAAGCCTGGGCCCGCAACCGCAACGCCCACACCGCCATCGTCAGCGGCGCCACGCGCGGATCGTCCATCCGGATTGCTCC
>JAAXIW010000339.1:0-1128 GCA_012270135.1 Brevundimonas sp.
CGGCTGTCATGGGGCCACCGGCAAGGGCAACGACCAGGTCCGCTTCGAGCTCGGCTACTATGCTCTGGAGCCCGACATCCGCGTCGTCGCCCCGTGGCGCGAATGGGCCTTCAAGTCGCGCGAGCACCTGCTCGACTTCGCCGAGAAGCACCAGATCCCCATCGCCAAGGACAAGCGCGGCGAGGCCCCGTTCTCCGTCGACGCCAACCTTCTGCACTCGTCCAGCGAGGGCAAGGTGCTCGAGGACCCGGCCGTCGAAGCCCCCGAATTCGTCCACCAGCGCACCCTGTCGCCCGAGGACGCGCCCGATACGCCGACCGTCATCACCATCGGCTTCGAAAAGGGCGATGCGGTCTCGATCAACGGCGAGGCCATGTCGCCCGCGACCCTGCTGACCGCCCTCAACCAGTACGGCCACGACAACGGCGTCGGCCGGCTCGACCTGGTCGAGAACCGCTTCGTCGGCATGAAGTCGCGCGGCGTCTACGAGACCCCCGGCGGGACCATCCTTCTGGCCGCCCACCGCGGCATCGAGTCCATCACCCTCGACCGCGGGGCCATGCACCTGAAGGACGAGCTGGCCGTCAAATACGCCCACCTGCTCTACAACGGCTTCTGGTTCTCGCCCGAGCGCGAGATGCTCCAGGCCGCCATCGACCATTCGCAGCTGAAGGTGTCCGGCACGGTCCGGGTCAAGCTCTACAAGGGCCATGCCACGGTCATCGGCCGCGAGAGCCCGAACAGCCTCTACGACCAGGAACTGGTCACCTTCGAGGACGGGGCCGTGGCCTACGACCAGAAGGACGCCGCCGGCTTCATCAAGCTCAACGCCCTGCGCCTGCGCGTGCTGGGCAAGCGCGACGCCCGCGACCGGGACTAGGTCGTCCCGCCAACACCTCGCCATCGCCGCCGTTTGGCGCCACCCTTCGACCGGCGCAGAGCCGCCTCCATCCATCAGGAACCCGTCATGTCTCTTCGTATCGTTCTCGCGGCCGCGGCCGTTCTCGCCGTCGCGGCCCCGGCCTTCGCCCAGGAGATTCGGGGCGCTCCGATGACCGCCGAGGCCGAGGCCGAAGCCGCCTGCGAGGCGCGGGCCGAGGCCTTCGGGGCCCGGATGGACCTCATGGG
>JAAXIW010000339.1:1160-2671 GCA_012270135.1 Brevundimonas sp.
CCAAGGCCCTGTCCCTCGCCGCCGCCCTCGCCCTGCTGCCGCGGTCCGCCTCGGTGGCCGGCGAGACCCGGGGCCCGTCCGAGGACGCCATCGAAGCCGCCGCCGAGGCCTTCGAGGCCCGCATGGAGGCCTTCGGCGAACGCGCCGAGGCCATCGCCGAGGACGAGAGCCTCAGCGAAGAGCAGCGCGAACAGCGCATCGCCGCCCTGTGGGCCGAGTATTCGCCGGATGTGGCCGCCTTCACCGCGACGGTGACCGAACACGCCGGCGCCATCGCCGCCGAGGCCCTGGCCGAGGCCGAGCTCGAGGCCATCATCGCCGAGGCCCTGGCCGACGTCGACATCGGCGAGGTCGCCGCCGGGGCCATGGCCGGCGCCCAGGGCGTGGCCGCCAACGGATCGTGGGCCTCGAACGACCCCGAACACATGGAGACCTACGGCCTGGTCGCCCAGTATCTCGTCGGCGAGGCCCTGGACACGGTCGACGAGGCCACGGCCGAGGTCGCCGCCGAACGGGACTCCGGCGAGGGCTGAGCCTTCCCGCTTGACCGGGGCCGCCGCTGCCGCGACACGGCGGCCATGTCCGGCCTGCCCGTCGATCCGCATCTCTATCTGACCTTTCTCGGGGTCATGGCCGTGATGGCCGTGACGCCCGGGCCGGCCAACCTGTTCTCGGTGGCCAACGGGGTCCAGCGCGGCCCGGCCGGAGCCCTGGCCGGCGTGGTCGGCATGAACGCGGCCACCCTGGTCTGGTTCGGCGCCGCCGCCCTCGGCCTCGGCGCCCTGGTCGTCGCCTTCCCGGAGGCCTTCCGGCTGATCTCCATCGGCGGCGCCCTCTATGTCGCCTGGCTGGGGATCAACGCCCTGCGCGGCGCTTTCCGCACCGCCGCCGACCCCGACGCCCCGACCCTCCGCCTCGGCCGCAGCGCCCTGCTCGACGGCTTCATGGTCCAGATCGCCAATCCCAAGGCGGTGCTGTTCTTCACCGCCGTCCTGCCGCCCTTCCTCGACGTGAACCGCCCCGCCGCGCCCCAGCTGGCCCTGTTCGCCCTCGCCACCGTCGGCATGGACGTGATCAGCATGTCCGCCTACGGCCTCGGCGGCGCGGCCCTGGCCCGGCGCATGGCCGAGCCCCGGTTCAGCCGCGGTTTCGCCCTGATCACCGGCGCGCTGCTGCTGGCCGCTTCGGTGCTCATTGTCACGCGATTATAAGGGCTTGTCGTCAGGCGGAACCGGGCCCGTTCATGTCTCGTTCAGCAGCCATGGCGCTTTCTGGGCGCAAAAGGAGAAACCCGATGAAGACTCGCCTCCTCAAGCCCGCCCTTCTCGCCGTCTCGGCGGCGGCGCTCGTCCTGTCGGCCTGCGCGACGGCGACCCCCTACGGCCCGGCCGGCCCCGGCAGCCGCTACGGCTATTCCGACCAGCGCGTCGACGCCGACCGCTTCCGGGTCAATTTCGCCGGCAATTCGGTGACCTCGCGCGAGCAGGTCGAGATGTCGCTGCTGCTGCGCG
>JAAXIW010000129.1 GCA_012270135.1 Brevundimonas sp.
CCCGGATCAGCTTCCAGGTCACCTCCAAGATCGACAGCCGCACCATCCTCGGCGAGCAGGGCGGCGAGCAGCTGCTCGGCCAGGGCGACATGCTCTACATGGCCGGCGGCGGCCGCATCACCCGCCTGCACGGGCCGTTCGTGGAGGACAAGGAGGTCGAGGCCGTCTGCAACCACCTGAAGGCCCAGGCCGAGCCGGAATACCTCGACCTGATCACCGACGATCCGGACGGTGACGGCGACGGGGCCTTTGGCGACGACGGCGGCGGCGGTTCCGGCGATGACCTCTACGACCGCGCCGTGGCGGTGGTCACCCGCGACCGCAAGGCCTCGACCAGCTACATCCAGCGCCGGCTGCAGATCGGCTACAATCGCGCCGCCTCGCTGATCGAGCGCATGGAGCAGGAAGGCGTGGTCAGCCCGGCCAACCACGCCGGCAAGCGCGACATCCTCGCCGGGCCGCCGCCGATCTAGGCGGTTCCGGGCAACGGAGAGGGGCCGGCGGCGTTAGGAAGAGCCGCCGTCCGCCGGGACGAAGCTGAACAGGGCTTCATCGCAGCGCCGGAATATGGTCAGGCTCGGGTCACGCCCTCGCCAGACCGATCCAGCAAGACGGCAGACCTCAACCATCCCGAACGGGAGAAGACATCCATGACCGTCTCACGCCGCGCTTTCGCCCTTGGCTCCGCCGCCGTCGCCGCTGTCGCCGCCCTGCCGGCCCACGCCCAGTCCAACCTGTCGGCCGAGGACCGCGCCGTTCTGGCCCGCGCCCAGACCTATCTGCAGGGCCTGACCTCGGCCCAGGGGACCTTCGTCGAGACCTCTGGCGCCACCCGCCGCGAGGGACGCTTCTATCTGCAGCGTCCCGGCAGGATGCGGTTCGAATACACCAACCCGGCCGGTCTGCTGGTCGTCTCGGACGGCTCGAACGTGAAGCGGTACGACCCGCGGCTGAACGTCTTCCGCCAGGTGCCGCTGGGCCAGACGCCGCTGTCGACCTTCCTCGCCCGCACCGTCCGGCTCGACCAGGGCGTGCGGATCGACCGCGTCACCCGGATGGACTCCGGCGCCTTCGCCATTACCGCCCGCGACAACCGCCGTCCCAACGACGGTTCGGTGGTCCTCGCCTTCGCCGGCGATCCCGTCCGGCTGCAGGAGTGGACCATCATAGACGCCCAGGGTGGTCGCACCCGGACCCAGCTGACCACGCTGCGCCCCGCCTCGGGCCTGTCGGCCAGCCTGTTCCAACTGCGCGATCCGACCACCCGCCCGCGCCGCAATTGATCTCGCCCGCCGCGCGAACTCGTCTTGACATTTTTTGTCGTGCGTGTTGTTTTGGCCACAGATCGGCGGGAGCCGGTCTGACCCGCTACGGATTTCATCCCCTTCCCGGCGGCGAGAGAGACGAACCTGAAACGCCCGGCCCGATACGGCCGGGCGTCTCTTTACGTGGGGACGCGGTCGTCGGCCCTTCGGGATCCTGACTGCTACGCGCCGCCCTTCGGGTCCTGACCCGACGCGTGCCGGCCCTTCGCGCATGCCTCGCACTCAGGCAGCGAACCGCCGCGCGGCGAGCGTTCGCGCCCCAAAACCATGCAGCCTTTTGGACGCGCTCCGACTAAGAACGCCCCATGCTTCGCATCGCCACCTGGAACATCAACTCCGTCCGCCTGCGCGTCGATCAGGTCGCACGCTTCGTCGCCGAGAGCGGAACCGACGTCCTGTGCCTGCAGGAGATCAAATGCCTGGAGGACCAGTTTCCCCGGGCGGCCTTCGAGGCCATGGGGATGCCCCATCTGAAGATCGGCGGTCAGAAGGGCTGGCATGGCGTCGCCATCGCCAGCCGCAAGCCGATCGCCGAGGCGCCCCGACTCGATGTCTGCCGGGAGGGGCACGCCCGCTGCGTCGCCGTGACGGTCGACGGAGTCGAGATCCAGAATTTCTACATCCCCGCCGGCGGGGACGTGGCCGACCGCACGCTGAATCCGAAATTCGATCACAAGATGGATTTCTACGAGCGGCTGACCGCCGAAATGGCGGGGCGTGACCGCCAGCGCCCGCTCGTCCTGGCCGGCGATTTCAATATCGCCCCGGGCGAGAACGACGTCTGGAACCACCGCTACATGTCGAAGATCGTCAGTCACACGCCGCTGGAGGTGGAAACCTTGCGCCGACTGCAGGCGGCCGGCGATTTCTGCGACGTGATCCGCGACCAGATTCCCGAGCCGGTCAAGCTGGCCAGCTGGTGGAGCTATCGCGCCGCCGACTTCCGAAAGTCGAACCGCGGCCTGCGACTCGACCACCTGTGGACCTCGCCCGGCCTGACCCCCGCTGTACTGCCCGGCACCGCGCGCATCCACGACACGGTCCGCGAATGGACCCAGCCCTCGGACCACGCCCCCGTGACGATGGATCTCGACGTCTAGAAGGGGAAGAAGACGGGGATCACGACCATCGCCGCGGCCCAGGTGACGAGGTTGAGCGGCACCCCGACCCGGACGAAGTCGAGGTAGCTGTAGTTGCCCATCTGATAGACCAGCACATTGGTCTGATAGCCGAACGGCGTGGCGAAGGCGGCCGAGGCGGCCATCATCACCCCGACCAGAAACGGCCGCGGGTCGACGCCGAAGCTCTCGGCCAGGGCCACCGCGATCGGAGTGATCAGAACCGCCACCGTGGCGTTCGACAGCAGTTCCGTTGCGAACAGGGTCACGCCGTAAAGAATGATCAGCCCGACGAGCGGACCGAACGGCCGCAGCACCTCGATCAGCATGCCGGCTCCGGTCGCGGCCAGTCCGGTGACCTCGATCGATATGCCGACCACGACCATTCCGGCGATCAGCAACAGGATCTCCGGCCGCAAGCCTGCATAGGCCTCTTCCGGCGTGATCACCTTCAGCAGGATCAGGGCGACGGCGCCGGCGAAGGCCGAGGCGGCGATCGGCGCCAGTCCGAGGCCGGCGGCGGACACCACCACCACGAAGACGCCGAGCGCAATCAGCGATCGCCTCAGATCGAAGGGCCGGTCCGCGGCGCCGAACAGCGCCACATCCCCCAGGTGGGCGTCGCCCGAGCCGTCGTCGTTGGTGCGGGCCTCGCCCAGTTTCGGCAGGTTGAACGGCAGGATCCGCCGGCGCCTCGCGGCGGCCTCCGCCTCCTCCTTGCGCTTCGCCTCCTCCATCTCGGCCAGCCGCGCCTGTTCGGCCTCATCCGCCGCCACGCTGCGTCCGAGCTGCCGGGCGCCGACGAAATACAGCCACAGGCCGCCGGCGGCCGCGATGCACAGGCCCACCGGCGTGATCTCGAAGAGGGTGAAGACCGGCTGGCCGGCATTGCGGGCCATGTCATTGACCAGCAGATTGGTCGAGGTGCCGATCAGGGTCAGGAGGCCGCCAAGCACGGAGATATGGCTGAGCGGCATGAGGAACCGCTTGGGCGACAGCTTCAGCGACGACGCGACGTCGCGGACCACCGGCGCGGCCAGGACCACCACCGGCGTATTGTTCAGAAAGCCCCCGAGCACCCCGCACATGCCGAGCACCGCCCAGATGCCGATCGAGCCGACGCGGGCCGCCAGACGCGACGCCTGCCGGATCATCAGACCGAGCAGGCCGGACAATTCGATGGCGTAGGCGATGACGAACAGTCCGGCCAGGGCGATGACGGCGGGGCTGGCGAAGGCCGCCTGGACCTCGACCGGGCGCACGACGCCCATGAGAAGCAGGGCCGCCGCGCCGGAGAGCGCCACCACGTCGGCGCGGACGCGGCCGTGGATCAGCACGCCGACCACCACGACGAGCACCAGCAGGGCCGCGATCTGATCGAAAGTCATAGGCTCTGCTGCCTCCCCAGGCGGGGCGCGGTCAACCTTTTCAGGCCAACCGCCGCACAAATGAGCGATTGGCGTGCTAGGGTGGTTCCATGCTGAAACCGGTCTCGCCTGTTCGCCTGCCGGTCGTCGCGGCTGCGGCGGTCGGTCTTCTGACGGTCTCCTGCCAGAGGGATGCCGAACCTGTGGCGCCGGCGCCCGAACCCTCCAGTCCTGTCGAACCGCAGCCCGAACCGCCGGTGCGCCCGACCACGCTTGACCGGCGCGAGCTGCTCTCGGCCGTGAGTCAGGCCGCTGCGGACTATGCCGCGGGCGAGACGCCGGAGGCGACCGATCCTCTGGTCGGACGGCAGTTCGATATTCGCCTCACCTTTGGCTGCGAAGGGGCCGAGACGCCCCCCGCCGACGGCGCCGGCGACGGCCTGGCGCGGTGGTCGTGGGGCCCCGAACGCGAAACCATCCGGCTCAGCCTGACGCCCGGTGACTGGACCCGGTCGGCCCTGATCGCGGGCGCCAACCAGGATCAGTGGGAGGCCGTCGAAGGCTTCTGGGTGGCCCGTCCGTGGATGAATGCCGAGGGCTGTCCGTCGATCCGCGCCGATCCGCTGGCCAGCGGACCGGTTTCGCCGTCGCCCCAGACGGTCGGACTGGCGGCGGTGTTCGAGACGGGCGGCTCCCGACTGGGCCGCCGCAACGGCCGCGCCTACACCCACGCCATCCGGCAGGCGGGCGACGCGCCGCTGGTCGCACTGGACGCCGGCTACAGGGTCCGCCTGCAGGGCCGCATCGCGACCTTCCCCGGCGGACGTGCGATCCGCTGCCGCGCCGCCAATCCCAACCAGCGCCCGGTCTGCGTGGCGGCGGCCCAGCTCGATCGCGTCGCGTTCGAGACGCCGACCGGCGAAACGCTCAGCGAGTGGCGCCCGGGCTAGGGTTGCAGCCGGTAACCCCCGGCGTCGGTCAGCAGCAGCCGGGCCTGCCCGGGCTCCGGCTCGATCTTCTGGCGCAGGCGGTAGATGTGGGTCTCCAGCGTGTGGGTCGTGACCCCGGCGTTGTAGCCCCACACCTCGGTCAGCAGTTCCTCGCGCGACACCGCCTTGGCGCCGGCGCGATAGAGATATTTCAGGATGCTGGTTTCCTTTTCCGTCAGCCTGACCTTGCGGCCCTTGTCGTCGACCAGCACCTTGGCGGCCGGCCGGAACTCGTAGGGGCCGACCCGGAAGACGGCGTCCTCTGACTGTTCATGGCTGCGCAGATGGGCGCGGATGCGAGCCAGCAGGACCGCGAACCGGAAGGGTTTGGTGACATAGTCGTTGGCCCCCGACTCGAGGCCCAGCACGGTGTCGGCGTCCGACACCTGGCCGGTCAGCATGATGATCGGGGTCGAGACCCCGTCCTTGCGCAGCAGCCGGCAGGCCTCCCGGCCGTCCATATCGGGCAGGTCGACATCGAGCAGGATCAGATCGGCCCGGGTTTCGCGGCCCAGCTTGACGCCCTCGGCCGCCGTCGCGGCCTGTACCGGCCGGAAGGCCTCGTGCAGGGCCAGCTGCTCAGCGAGGGCCTCGCGCAGGTCGTCGTCGTCGTCGATGATGAGGATCGTCTTGGGCGTGGGCATGGATACCAGAATGGCGAGCGTCGGAGGTTCCGCCAAGGGTCTGGCCCGAAGCGGAGCGGTTTTCAGTCCATAGAGGGCCTTTCGGGGCGATTTCGTTCCCCGAACAGCGCCGATCCGAGTCGAACATGGGTGGCGCCGAAGCGGATCGCGGTCCCGTAGTCGGCGCTCATGCCCATCGACAGCGTCTTCAGGCCATTCCGGCGGGCGATCCTGCGCAGCAGGGCGAAATGGGGGCCGGCCGCCTCGTCGGCGGGCGGGATGCACATCAGGCCCTCGACCTTGAGCCCCTTACCGCGGGCGTGAGCCACGAGGGCGTCGGCGCCCTCCGGCAGGACCCCCGCCTTCTGCGGCTCGTTTCCAGTGTTGACCTGCACCAGCACGCGGACCGTCCGCCCCGCCTTGTGGGCGGCGACAGCGAGGGCGTCGGCCAGCTTCGGACGGTCCAGCGTCTCGATGACGTCAAACAGCGCCACGGCGTCAGCCGCCTTGTTGGTCTGCAGCGGGCCGATCAGCCGCAGTTCCAGATCGGGCACGCTCCGCCGGAGCCCGGCCCAGTGCGCCTGCGCCTCCTGCACCCGGTTCTCGCCGAACACCCGCTGGCCCGCCACGAGCGCCGCCGCCAGGATCTCTGGAGGCTGCGTCTTGGTTACGGCGGTCAGCGCCACCGCGCCCGGCTCCCGTCCGGCGCTGCGGGAGGCCTCCGCGATCTCGCGCCGCGCTGCGGCGATGCGCCCGCCGACGTCGCTGGACCCGGGGGCGTTATCGGGAGAAGAGGAGGCCATGAACCGGTCCGAAGCGGATGTCCTGTGGGAGGTCGCCAGCGTCCTCGCACGGGACGCGGCCGCTGTCAGCCGCGCGGCGGGCCGCGCGGTCCCGAATCTGCCGCCGCTGTTGTTCTTCACGGACCCGCGGCGCACGCCCCGCCCGTGGGAGACCGCCGCGCGTCTGCCGGCGGGATCGGGCGTGGTGTTCCGTTCGTTCGGTCAGGCGGACGCCCGCGACACCGGCCTGCGCCTGCGCGAGGCGACCCGCCGGCGCGACGGCCTTCTTCTCGTCGGACTGGACCCCGATCTGGCCGCCTCGATCGAGGCCGATGGCGTTCACCTGCCCGAGCGGGCGCTCGATCAGGCAAGGCGTCTCGCCGCCGCCCATCCCGGCTGGCGCATCACCGGGGCCGCGCACTCGGTGGACGCCCTGACCGGCGCTGCGGGACTGGACGCCGCCGTGCTGTCGCCGGTGTTTCAGGCGGGCGGGGACTCGACCCGGCGACCGCCGCTCGGCGTGGATGCGTTCAGCGGCATGGTCCGGCGATCGGCGGTCCCCGTCTATGCCCTGGGGGGGATCGACGCCGGAAACGCGCGCGCGTTGATCGGCACGGACACCTGCGGCCTGGCGGGCGTGTCGGCGATCCAGGCGGCGTTCGGCCCGGACTAGAAGCGGAAGATCGATTCCAGGCGGAAGCGCGGCGCGGTGCGGCGTTCCGTTTGCGGCGGGCTGGCCGGACCCGCCTCGGGCTCGGCGTGGGCGGCGGGGGCGCCCACCCGCAGGCGCGGGTTGTCGCGGTAATAGGCGCCCGCCTAGACATCGCCGAGGTTGCTCTCGCGGCCGACGGGCTGGCTGAGGTTGAGGTCGAGACCCCAACGACCACGCTCGGTGAAACGGAGGCGGGACTGGCCCTGGCTGGTCGCCGAGCGCGCGGCCTGGGCTTCAGTCAGGCTGACGGCAGGCGCCCGTCCGCGCGCAGCGGCCGTCTGGGCCGAGGCGACGTCGGCCACGGCGAGGAGCGAAAGCCCCGCGGCCAGTCCAGCGATGACGGCGCCGTTGCGCATGTCCTGCCCTTCACACCGCGGCGGAGGCTCCACCACGGCTTTCTCGCCAGCGATTAGACACCGCTGGTCAGCCCGGTCAACGAAACGTGGTCCGTGACCCACGGTTCCGCAAGACTCTGCGAGACTCCTGTGGCGCGAGCGTCACGCGTCGAAGTCGCGCCGGACGGGTTCCCGGCGCCCGATCGCCCGCCCGCGGCCACAGTGAAGCGACTTCGCCTTGTCATCGCCCCTTTTCACCGTGTTATAGAGCGTCGCTTCGGCTTCCGACCCAGTGGGCGGGCCAGCGCGTGCGCGGAAGGTCCGCTGTACGTCTTGATGGAATGGAGAGTCTCGATGGTGCTGGTTCGCGGCGCAGCGATCGCCCTGATCGCCTCGGGTCTGATGTTGGGCGGTTGCGGCGGAATCCCGGGCTTCGGCGGTGGCGCCAAGCCCGCGACGGCGGGTCAGACGGGCATCGGCGTCAACGCCTTCCTGTGGCGCGCCACGCTCGACACCCTCAGCTTCATGCCCCTGGCCAACGCCGACCCGTGGGGCGGCGTGGTCAACTATGACTGGTACACCGATCCCCGGACCCCGAACGAGCGCTTCAAGGCGACGGTGTTCATCCTCGACACCCGTCTGCGCGCCGACGCGCTGAACGTCACGGTGACCAAGGAAGTCCGCGACGCGACCGGCGGCTGGGTCGGCGCTCCGGTGGCCGCCCAGACGGAAACCGATCTGGAAAACGCCATCCTGACCAAGGCGCGCCAGCTCAACCTCTCGACCGCTCGCTGATCACCCCTCCCCGACCATAGCCTCCTCAAGGCCGCGCCCTTCAGGAGCCGCCTGAAGGACCGCCGTGGCCCGATACGAGCCCAAGACCGCCGAACCCCGCCAGCAGGCCCGCTGGGCGGCGGCCGACGCCTTCCGCACGCCGACCGGCGAAACCGGCAGGCCGAAATACTATGTGCTGGAGATGTTTCCCTATCCGTCCGGGAACATCCACATGGGCCACGCCCGCAACTATGTGATGGGCGATGTGGTGGCGCGCTCGAAGCGGGCCCAGGGCTTCGATGTGCTGCACCCGATGGGCTGGGACGCCTTCGGCCTGCCGGCCGAGAACGCCGCCATCGAGCGCGGCGTCCACCCTGGAGACTGGACCTGGTCGAACATCGCCACGATGCGCGACCAGCTGAAACTGCTCGGCCTGTCGCTGGACTGGTCGCGCGAATTCGCCACCTGCGACCCGGCCTATTACGGCCAGCAGCAGGCGTGGTTCCTGGAACTGTTCAGGCGCGGCCTGGTCTATCGCAAGGACTCGGTGGTCAACTGGGACCCGGTCGACAACACCGTCCTGGCCAATGAACAGGTCGTCGACGGCCGCGGCTGGCGCTCCGGCGCGATCGTCGAGAAGCGCAAGCTGAACCAGTGGTTCCTGCGCATCACCGACTATGCCGACGACCTGATCGAGGGGCTGAAGGAGCTGGAAGGCCGCTGGCCCGACAAGGTCCGGCTGATGCAGGAGAACTGGATCGGCCGCTCGAAAGGCCTGCAGATGACCTGGCGCTGGGCCGGGCCAGCCCCCGAGGCCGCGCCGCACGGGCTGGAAATTTACACCACCCGGCCCGACACCCTGTTCGGCGCCAGCTTCATGGGCATCGCGCCGGACCACCCCGTCGCCAAGGAATTGGCGGAAGCCAGCCCCGAGGCCGCCGCCTTCATCGCCGAGTGCCGCAAGGGCGGCTCGACCCAGGCCGAGATCGAACAGGCCGAGAAGATCGGCTTCGACACCGGGTTGAAGGTGCTCCACCCGTTCGACGGCCGCGAGGTCAGCGTGTGGATCGCCAACTTCATCCTGTCGGAATATGGAACGGGCGCCATCTTCGGCTGTCCCGCCCACGACCAGCGCGATCTCGACTTCGCCCGCAAATACGACCTGCCGGTAATCCCGGTTGTGAGACCTGACGGCGAGGGCGAGGACTTCTCTGTTGGAACAGAGGCTTATGTCGGTCCGGGGTCGATCTTCCAATCCGACTTCCTGAACGGTCTCGACATCGAGACAGCCAAGGCCGAAGCCATCGCCCGCATCGAGGGCGCCGGTCAGGGACAGGGCGCGACCATCTATCGCCTGCGCGATTGGGGCGTCAGCCGCCAGCGCTACTGGGGCTGCCCGATCCCGATCATCCACTGCCCGTCGTGCGGCGCGGTTCCCGCCGCCGATCTGCCGGTCGAACTGCCGAAGGACGTCACCTTCGACACGCCGGGCAACCCGCTGGACCGGCACCCGAGCTGGAAACACGTGGCCTGCCCGTCATGCGGCGCGGAGGCCGTGCGAGAGACCGACACCCTCGACACCTTCGTCGACTCGAGCTGGTATTTCGCGCGCTTCGCCGATCCGACCGCGGAGGCCCCGATCTCGAAGTCCGCCGCCGACAGATGGTTGCCGGTCGACCAGTATATCGGCGGTGTCGAGCATGCCGTCCTGCATCTGCTCTACGCCCGCTTCATCTCGCGCGCCCTGTCCGACGCCGGGCTGATGAACGTTCGCGAGCCGTTCGCCGGCCTGTTCACCCAGGGGATGGTGGTTCACGAGACCTACCGCCGCGCCGACGGCGCCTGGGTCGAGCCGACCGACGTCGAACTGGTCAACGAGGGCGGCCAGCGCTCGGCCCGCCAGCTTTCGACCGGCGAGAGCCTGACCATCGGCGACATCGAGAAGATGTCGAAATCGAAGAAGAATGTGGTCGCGCCGCAGGAGATCGTCGACACCCATGGCGTCGACGCCGGCCGCCTGTTCGTCCTGTCCGACAGCCCGCCGGAACGCGATGTGCAGTGGACGCCCGGCGGCGTCGAGGGCGCCAGCCGCTTCGTCCAGCGTGTCTGGTCCGAGGTCGACGGCTTCGATCCCGCCTTCGCCGGCGAGGAACAGGCCAACGCCTCGCTGGTGCGCGAGACGCACAAGGCGATCAAGGCGGTTTCCGAGGGCATCGCCGGATTCCGCTTCAACTCGGCCATCGCCAAGCTCTACGCCTTCGTCGCCACCGTGCGCGATCACGGCGGAGCCGGAGGGGACGCAAAGCGTCAGGCCCTGTCGGCCCTGCTTCGGCTGGTCGCGCCGTTCACGCCCCACCTCGCCGAGGAAGGCTGGACGCGGCTCGGCGAAGCAGGGATGATCCTTGATGCGCCGTGGCCTGAGTATGATCCGGCGCTGGCGGCCGACGACGAGGTCACCCTGCCGATCCAGGTGAATGGCAAGCGCCGCGGCGAGATCCGCGTCGCCCGCGGTCTGGAGCCGGCCGAGGTCGAGGCCATCGTCCTCGCCGACGCGGATGTGCAGGCGCGGCTGGAGGGTCAGACGGTGAGGAAGATCGTGGTGGTCAAGGATCGCATCGTCAATCTGGTGGTCGGCTGATGCGCGCGAGGGTGGCGGTTCTTGTCTCGTTCGCGGGACTGATGCTCGCCGGCTGCGGCTTCACCCCGCTGTACGGCGATGCCGGGGTGGGCTCCAGTCTGACGCGGATCTCCGTGACCACCCAGGACGACCGGCTCGGCTATCGTCTGCGCGAACAGCTGGAGGACGCGCTGGGCCGAGACGCCTCCCAGGCGCCCCTGTGGCGACTGGAGACGACGGCGGAGCAGACCCGCCGTCCCCTCGGCCGGCGCATCGACGACACCGCGACCCGCTACGAACTGACCGTCAGAGGGTCCTGGACCCTGACCCCGGTCGGCGGTGGACTGCCGCTGTCCGGCGTCGAGACGGTGACCACCACCTACGCCGCCGCAGACCAGCCCTATGCCGCCATCGCCGCCCAGCAGGACGGCGAGGAACGCGCCGCGGCCGAGCTGGCCCGCCACATCCGGCTGGCGCTGATGCGGATCCTGCCGGACCAGCCATGATCGGCCGGCCATGATTCTCGCCAAGCGTCCCGAGATCGATCGCTTCCTCAAGACGCCGGACCCGTCGGTGCGCGCCGCCGTCATCCACGGCAAGGACCGCTCGGGGGTCGCCGAACGCGCCGCCCTGCTGTGCAGGGCGATCACCCCCGATCTCAACGATCCCTTCAACGTCACCGTCCTGACCGACAGCGACATCGACGGCGACGATATCCGGCTCGACGAGGCCCTGACCGCCCTGTCGATGATCGGCGGCCGGCGCCTGGTCCGGGTTCGGCTCGGATCCGAGAAGGCCTCGATCGACAGGCAGCTGGCCGCGGCCCTCAAGGCCCACGCCGACGGCTCCTACCACCCCGACGCCATGTTCGTGATCGAGGCCGGGGCGCTGGGGCGCGATTCCGCCCTGCGCAAGGCGGCCGAGGCGTCCACCGCCGCGGTGGGCATCGCCTGCTACGAGGACGAGACAGGCGATGTGACGCGGATGACCCGCGAGGCGCTCGCCGCCGACAAGGTCGGCCTGACCCAGGATGCGCTGGACCGCTTCGTCGGCCGCCTGCCCCGCGAGCGCGGCCTGATGCGGCAGGAAATCGAACGGCTGGCGCTCTACATCGGACCCGGATCGGGCAGGACCATCGATGTCGAGGAGCTGGAGCGGCACCTCGGCGTCGAACCGGACGCCTCGCTGCAGGACGCGGCGCTGCAGGCCTTCGGCGGCCGGCCCGCCCCGGCCCAGTCCGGCCTGCGCCGCGCCCTGGCCGAGGGCGAGTCTCCGGTGATGGCGGTTCGCCAGGCCTCGATCCATCTCGGCAAGCTGCGTCGCATCAATGTGCTGCAGTCCAATGGCGCGGGCGCCAAGGAAGCGGCCAAGGCCGCCGGCGTGTTCTGGAAGCAGGAGGCGGAGATGCTGCGCCAGGCGCGCAGCTGGCGCCTCGAGGACCTGGACAGGGTGCTGGACAGCGTCAACGCGGCGGACATCGCAACCAAGACGACCGGTTCCCCCGACCAGCTGATCGCCGAACGCCTGCTGCTGGAGATCTCGGCACGGGCCCGCCGGCTGGGGCTCTAGCCGCGCTTCGACGCCTTGCGGAAAGCGGGCTTGTTGGCCGCCGCATTCTGACGGGCGATGACCTTCTCGGCGTGCTGCCCGGGCTTGAAACCGCCGCTGGATGGCGCGCCGCCGCCCGCCTTCTTGGCGGCCAGCGCCTTCTTCATGGCTTCGGCGGTTGGATTCGAGGGCTTGTCGGTCATCCGCTCACCCTGCCACGCTTCGCTCAGCCGCGCATCAGCCGGCGGCACAGGTCGTCGAGCTGCTCAAGCGTGGCGTAGCGCAGGGTCAGTTCGCCCTTGCCGCCGCGATCGGCGAGCGACACCGGCAGGCCGAGCGCGTCGGTCAGGTCCTGCTCCAGCGCCGCGATATCGGCGCCGCCCTCGCCCGCCGGCGGCCCTGAGCGGGCCTTCGACTTTCCAGGCTTCGGGCCCTCGGCCGCGCGTCGCGCCAGCGCCTCGGCCTGACGCACGTTCAGCCCCTCATTGACGATCTGCTCGGCCAGTTCAGCCGGATTCGGCGCGGTGATCAGGGCCCGGGCATGACCGGCGCTCAACTTGCCGTGCCTGACATACCACAGCACCTCTTCCGGAAGCTGCAGCAGGCGCAGGGTGTTGGCCACATGGCTGCGACTCTTGCCGACCACGCCCGCGACGGCGTCCTGGGTGCGCCCGAACCGCTCCATCAGCAGGCGGTAGGCGTCAGCCTCCTCGAGCGGATTGAGGTCGGCGCGCTGAACGTGCTCAATGATCGCCACCTCGCACACGGCGATGGCGTCCATCTCGCGCACGATAACCGGGACGTGGCTGAGGCGCGCCAGCTGGGAGGCGCGCCAGCGACGCTCGCCGGCGATAATCTGCCAGACGCCGTCCTGGTTCGGCTGGGGGCGCACCAGGATCGGCTGCAGCACGCCCTTGTCGCGGATCGATTCCGCCAGTTCGGTCAGCTCCCCCTGATCGAAGATCTTTCGCGGCTGGTCGGGATTGGGCTTAAGGGCCTCGATCGGGACCATCTGAACGCCCGACGGCGCGGCCGAACCGTCAACCGGCACGGCTTCGCCCGCCTGCTCCCCGAGAAGGGCCGACAATCCCCGGCCCAGGCCGCGCTGACGTTCGCTCAACTGACTGATTCCATTCTGTTCGTGTGCATCAGGCGGCCTGCAGCCGCCGCGTCTTCTCGCGCGCCACCACCTCGCGGGCGAGGCGAAGATAGGCCTGGCTGCCGGCGCATTTCAGGTCGTAGATCAAGGCCGGCTTGCCGAACGACGGCGCCTCCGAGACCCGGACATTGCGGGGGATCACCGCCTCATAGACCTTGTCGCCGAAGTGAGCGCGCACGTCGGCCGCCACCTGCCCGGAC
>JAAXIW010000018.1 GCA_012270135.1 Brevundimonas sp.
CAGCAGTTGCTGGAAAAGCTTCATTTTGGGTTCTCACACCATGAGAAAAGTGCCGTGCAGTCGTGCCAGCGCACCCCCTCAATGGGCGCCGGGGTGCCCCGTCACGAGCAGCCGCCCGCGGACGAGGCCGGCCCTCCTCCCGCTCGCCGGACCCGAAGCCGTCGCGGCGGTAGAACCGCCCGGACCGAAGCCCCCGCCGCGGAGGAGGCGACCACCGAATCTCCCGCCGTCGCTCCCGAAGCCGCCCCCCGGGAGCGCCCCGCCCAGGAGGCCGTTCTGCGTCAGTCCGAGCGTCGCGGCGCCCGCCCGGCCGCGGAGCCCCAGCGCAGCAACGGCCGCCCGTTCGGCGAGTCCGAGGTGCCGGCCTTCCTGCGCCGCGCCGTCTCCATCAAGGGCTGAAGACGGTCTCAAATCCGCCCGGCCCGGTCCCGGTTTAACCCGGCGTTACGGAAGCCCGGCGTAGCGTCACCGGAAGAGGTCGCCGTCTCAAGGCGGCCCAGCAAGGGACGGGCATGACTGAGGCGGTCGAAACCACGCTGCGGGGACCCGAGGCCTATTCAATGGCGCGTCGGGCCGTCGAGGCGATGGAGGCCGCGTCAGTCTGGCCGACCCCGCTGAATTTCGAACTCTGGCTGCAGTATCTCGGCGACCCCGAGGGTCCGCTGGGCCGCGAGATCCAGCGCATGCTGGCCGCTGGCGAGCCGTTCACGGAAGACGCCGCGGGAATTCTCGCCGCCGAATACCGCCCGCGCGGGCGCCTGACCGAGGAGATTCGCGACGCCGGGCGGGTGCTGGACCGTGAATTGACCAGCGTGACCGAAGCCATCTCCCAGGCCCACAAGGCCCAGTCCGATTACGGCCGCACCCTCGAAGGGGCCGCCGGAAGTCTGGAGATCGCCGACAGTGCGCCCCAGCTGCGGGCCATCGTCTCAAGCCTGTCGACCGCGACTCACCGAATCCAGAAGGACAACGAAACCCTGGAGAAGAAGCTCGACGCCTCGACGCGCGAGATCGCCCGGCTCAGCGAGCACCTTGAACAGGTGCGGCGCGACTCGATGACCGACGCCCTGACCGGCCTGGCCAACCGCAAGGCCTTCGACGAACAGCTGGACAACGCCCGGGAGACCGCCCTCTCCGAGGGTGCGCGCCTGTCGCTGGCGGTCGTCGACATCGACCATTTCAAGCGCTTCAACGATACCTGGGGCCACCAGACGGGCGACCAGGTGCTGCGCTACGTCGCCAGCGTGCTGGGCAAGGCCGCGAAGGCGCCCCGGATCGCGGCCCGCTACGGCGGCGAGGAGTTCGCGTTGATCTTCCCCGGCGAGTCCCTGCCCGAAGTCGAGGCCGCGCTGGAGAGCGTCCGCAAGGAGATCGGCTCGCGCGCGCTGCGCCGCCGCTCGACCAACGACGACCTCGGCGCGGTGACCGTGTCGATCGGCTTCGCCCACTGGCGCGGCGGCGAGAGCGCCGCCAGCCTGCTCGGGCGGGCCGACGCCGCCCTCTACGCCTCCAAGCGCTCGGGCCGGAACCGGGTCACCTGCGCCGACTGGCTGGACGACGCCGCCTAGACCCCGCGCCAATTCGCGGCATAGTCGTCCGATGCGAAGCCTCGCCTTCAACATCGCCTACTGGGTCCTGTCGATCAGCTACACCCTGGCCGCCGTCATCGCGGCCATGGCGCCGGGCCGGACAGCCACCGGCTGGATCATCCGCCGCTATGTGAAGCGCATGGTCCAGGCCATGCGGCTGCTGGCCGGCATCCGCGTCCGGTATCGTGGCGAAGAACGGCTGCCGGCGGGAGCCTTCATCATCGCCGCCAAGCACCAGAGCTGGGGCGACGGCTTCACCGTCTACGACCGTTTCGAGGAGCTCGCCTGCGGCACCGGAGACCACCTCGAGAAATTCCCCCTGATGGCCACCGTCCTGCGCAAGCTCGGGGCCATCGTGGTCAACAACTGCGGCGGCCGCGAAGCCCGGGACGCCCTCAAGCACCGCGCGGCCGACGCCCACCGCGACGGACGCAGGATCCTGATCTATCCGGAGGGCAATCTGGCCAAGGTCGGAGAGAAGTTCCGGTACCGCGCCGGCGTCTGGCATATGTACCGCGACTTCGACATGCCGGTCGTGCCCGTGGCCACCAACCTCGGTGTCTTCTGGCCGCAGGAGGCGTTCGAGAAACGTCCTGGGACGGCCACGCTGGAGTTCCTCGATCCAATCCCGACCGGCCTGCCGAAGGACGAATTCATGGCCCGGCTCGAAGCCGTCGTGGAAGGCGCCACGGAGGCTTTGGTCGCCGAAGCCACCGGCCAGCCCCGCGTCGCAGCCGTGCGCGTGCCGACTCCCGACGAAGCCCGGCGGGCAGCCGCCGCCTAGGAACGCGGGCTGTAGGCCACGGCTCGAAGAACCGCCGCGTGGCTGTCGCGGTCTCGAGGCTCGCTAAGGGGTCGCGCCGGACGTCCGGCCTCCTTCAGGCCGACGAAGATCGGCGTCGAATCCTGCGGTGGCGGAGGCGGCGGGGCATTGCGCGCGCGCAGCAAGGGCGGGTGCGCCGGCCACAGGTCCGGCTCCCATGCCCGACACGGGTTCGCCAGAGCCGCCTCCACCTGAGCGCCCTGCGCGGCGCCCAGCCGGCCGTGAACGGGAGGCCA
>JAAXIW010000125.1 GCA_012270135.1 Brevundimonas sp.
TCGCGGGCGGTGTTCTCGGTGATGCCGAAGCCGCCGGCGGCGTTCTCGGCGTTGATCACCACGAAGTCGAGCTTCAGGTCGCGCTTGAGCGCGGGCAGGTGGTCGGACAGGCCGTCGCGGCCCGACTTGCCCACCACGTCGCCGAAAAACGCCAGTCTCATTGGGTCTGCCTCATGGGAGGGCTCTATAGCCGCTCTCGGTGAGAACGCCATGGAGACGGATGTCGTGCGGTTCGAGCGGCAGGGGTTCGACTTCCTGGCCGGCGTAGGCGAAGCCGATGCGGAAGGCGTCCGGGAGGGCCGCGAAGGTCCGGTCGTAGTAGCCGCCGCCCTGCCCCAGCCGCGCGCCGGCGGCGTCGAAGGCCAGCAGGGGGGTGACGATGAGCTCAGGCGTGACGACCTCGGCCAGCGGAGGGGGCGCGGGGACGCCGACGAGGTCAGGCTCCAGCGGCTGATCCAGGAGCCAGCGTCGGAAGATCATCGGCGCGTTCAGCTCGACCACGACCGGCAGGCAGAGATCGTAGCCCTCATAGGCGAGCCGCTTCGCCAGCGGCGTCGGATCGAGTTCCGAACCGATCGGCCGGTACAGGGCGTGCACGACAACGCCGGGGAGGTCGTCGGCATGACCGGCCGCCCGGACCGCCGCCTCGGGATTCTCGCCGGCCAGCCGCTTGCGCGCGCCCCGCATTCTCGCCCGGAGTTCACGTTTGTCGGTCATGGAAGGAGAGGTAGCGCATCGAAGGCAAGGCGGCGAGCTTGCGTCAGGCCACCCCTCCCCAGCGCTTCGCGAGAGGAAGGAGACGTCCGCGCTCAGGCAGCGAGCAACCGCGTCGCGAGCGATAGCGCACAGAGAAGGAGAAGGGTGGCGGCGCCGCGAGAACCGTGAAGGGCGTTTAAATCCTCTCGACCTGGGTAGCCAGGTGGGCTCCGTGTGCCCGGGCCCTCGAGCCCAAACAGGGACAGATCCCTTCGAGTGAATTAAGGTCGCGAGGAAATGTTGCCTTCGACGAGGGCCGCAGCAGGACCCGCCGGGGAGAAAGATAGTCGTCCCACGGGGGCGGAACAATGGCCGGTTTCAATCCCGGGGAAAACGGGACGGCGCCGGGGCGTTGACCGACTGAACCTCGAGGGCGTCCCCCGTCAGGCGCAGACGCAGGCGGTCGTCATAGCCCTCGGGCGCGAAGAGGCCGTCAGTGGTCATTGGCGCGAGTTTGACCTTCTGTCCGTCCGGCCGCCTCCAAACCAGTCCGCCGCCCTCGAAAAGGATGACTCGGCCACCGTAGGTTCCGGCGAGCGCTCGCAGGCGGGCGACCGTGACGCTGGCGGGGTTCAGTCGAGACTTGATGCCGGCCTCGGCCCATTCCCAACCGGCGCGTTCGACCGGATCGGCGTCGGCGCGGGACAGGAGCGCCGTCAGCGCCAGCGCCGTGGCGGTGTCGAGCGCGGTCGCCGGATCGGCGGCGACATCCGGGCTGACGCCCACGCCTTCCCAGTTGGTCCCCGACAACGGATGCACGGGTCGCCCGTAGGAGACGCTGAGCATGAAGCCGGGAGCGATGGGCACGAACTCGTTGTTGTTGGCGGCCCCTGCGGTGGTCGCCCCGACCAGCGTCCCCAGTCCGAACTGCTGAACGTCGTAGGCGAACGCCTCGGCGGCCGAGCCGACCTGGCGGTTGATGAGGACATAGAGCGGCCTGCCCGTCAGGCGGCCTGCGGGAAGATGGTCGAGAGTGCGCGATTGGACCGGCTCCCTGCCGGCCTCCAGGAAGGTTATGTCGAGTTGGTCCGGCTTCATGAAGTGGCTGAGCAGGTAGCGCACGGCGGCATGGTCGCCGCCCCCGTTGCCGCGCAGGTCGATGATCACGGCGTCGCCATCGCGCAGGAAGCGCATGGCGTCGTCGTAGGCCTGACCGGTGCGGTCGGCGACCCAATGGAACTGGGTGATCCGCAAATAGCGGACGTTGCCCGGCAAGATGCGCATCTCGGACAGGCCGTGATTGGCGCGCCGGGCGGCTGCGGCCCAGATGGCCTGCATTTCGGGATTGTCGAAGACGTCGACGTCGGAGGTCAGGGCCGCCGCATACTGGGCCGGGGCATTGTTCAGGTACATGTGCCCGTCGCGGCTGGACTCCCGCAGGTCCAGGGTGACCCGCTCCGCGAAGACGGCCGGATCGGAGGTGTCATAACGTCCACTGGACAGCCCCTCGTTCAGGCGACTCCGGATGGCGGACACGCGTTCGGGAAAGACGTAGCGGGCCTCGATCGTGCGAAGGATGGCCGCGATGCCCGTGGCCCGTTGATCCGCAGTCAACGGCGTTGCGGCTTCCGTGCGCGCGACCGCCACCGGAGCAGCCTGCTGGGCATGGACAGGCGAAGCCGCAACGCAAGCCAGGGCGACGACGGACAGGATGACGCGAGTTTGGTTCATCAGAGAATTCCAGGCGTGGTGGGAATCGCCGCCGCGAGGCGGTCGGAAAGTGGACGGCGCTCGAGGACCTCAAGCGCCCGGATCAGGACGTCGGCGAGCGGCTGGCCGAGATCCTCGTCCAGCGAGCGCGACGCGAGTTCGGTGGCGGCCCAGCAGCGTTCCAGCAGCGGCAGGCGCTCCAGGGCGAACGGGGTCAGGGCGACAATTCGCTCGCGGGCGTCCGCGCCCGGCGTCAGGGACACCCAGCCCCGCGCCGACATCTGGGTCAGGGTCTGACTGATGGCGGAATGAGTGACGCCGGTAAGGGCTGACAACGCGCGCAGGCTGGCGGGGCCGTTGTTCAGCAGAGCGCGGACTATGGGCGTGAAGCGAGGCCGATAATCCAGGCCAGCATCGACATAACATTGCTCCACAGCCCCGTCCAAATGGTCGATCAGACGGCGAAGCAGAACACCATGGGTGCGCAGCGAATGAGCCATTCGGGGGACGTATAAGCGCTAATACATCTCGCCAAGTGACAAATCAGACAGGCTCCGGACAAGTCCACGGCGTCATGCGCGCCGGACGATCTTCTCAAGCCCGACGGTGCGTGAGGACAACGCGTAAGCCGCTCCCGGCGCGGAACAACTGCAGGCGCTCAGGCATCGTGGAAGATGGCGTCCTGGGCGAGGAGACGGCCGAACAGGGGATGGTCCAGGGCGAGGGTGAAGGCGAACCGGCCCTCGCCGAGGTCGCGATGGGCGATGGTCAGGGCGCCGGGCGCCATCCACCCCGGCAGGTGTAGGCGAAGCCCGAATAGGTTCGCGAAGTAGAAGGCGCTGCGGAACACGAGGGCGTGGTCCTCGACGGCCACCTTCAAGGCGATGCCGATGCCGGCGCCAATGTGCTCCTCGAGGCCGGTGCGCCCGGCAAACCGCTTGGCGCTGTGGATGACCTGCGGGAAACCGCCGGGACGAACATACATCCGGCTCCAGACCTGGCCCTGACCAACAGCGTCCTCGGTGACGGTGACGACGCTGGCCCCCGGCTCGAACACCAGCGGCAAGGGGCCGCCGATCAGGCGGGCGGCGTGAGCGAAGAGGCGGCCCAGCGGGTGAGCCTCGACCGTCACCACGTCGCCGCGATAGACCACCGTCGCGCCATGCGCCAACCGCTTGCTGAACCGGCTCCGCACCGCGGCCGGGAGGGCGTTCCAGTCGGCCTCGGGGAGGAGGGTCCGAAATCGGAGATCGACCAGATCGCCGTCCGGTCGGGGAGCCGCAGCCTCTCGTCTTCCCCGGCCCGCGGCGCCCATCGTCCCCTCTCCTCTCGTTACTTGCCGGCTGGACTGAGCGCCGCGATGCGGGCGCCCAGTTTCAGCAAGGCCATCAGTTTCGGCCGGGCCACGGTGGTGATCTGGTCGTACCAGCGGTCGATCGTCTCGGTGAACTCCAGCATTTCCCGCAGCCGCTTGAGAGCGACGGGATGCACGGTCGGGTCGACCTCCGCCTCGGCCACGCAGGCCCTGAGCGTCTCGAGCGCGGGATCGATCTCCTTGGCCTTTCGGCCGGCGGCGATGCGGGAGGCGACTTCCCAGACGTCGGTCTCGGCCTCGAAATGATCGCGCCGGTCGCCCCGGATCGGCACCCGCCGCACCAGGTTCCAGTTCTGAAGTTCCTTCAGCGAGTTGGAGACGTTGGAGCGGGCCAGTTCGAGCGTTCCGGCGATGTCCTCGGCGGTCAGGGGCCTCTCCGTGGTCATCAACAGGGCGTGGATCTGCGCCACCGAGCGGTTGACGCCCCAGAACCCGCCCATCTCGCCCCAGTGCAGAACGAAGCGTTCGATCGCGACAGGTATTTTCTTGTTTTCTGTCATGACAGAAATATCAGACGAACGGGTGCGCAAGTCAAGCGCCTCATCCGCCTTCCGGCGGAGCGGTCAGAGTCCTTGGGCGATCTTTTCCAACCGGGCGGCGACGGCGTTCAGGGCCTCGGCGACGCCGTCCGGCGCGCCCGGAGCGGCGGCCGGTTCAGCGCCGGGCGTGGCCAGCCGCGCCTCGTGCAGTTCGTCGGCCAGCAGCAGGCCGGCCATCAGGAAGAGGCGGATGTCGCCGACATGGCCGACCTCGCCCGCCACCTGGCGAACGTGACCGTCAAACTGTTTGGCGAGGATGCGGACCCGCTCCTCCTGCCCATCGGCGCAGCCGACGGCGTAGGGGCGGCCGTTGATCTCTACGGTCACGGTCGCCATCAGCGCGTCTCCGTATCGCTGAGGGATTCGCGGATCGCGTCGGCGGCGCGGGTCAGGGCCTGGGCGGCGTCACGGCCCGCCGCCTCAAGTTCATGGATGCGGATACGGTCCGTCTCGCTGGAGGGCTGGGGCGCGAACAGGTCGTCATCGGGCGCGCGACCGCTGCCGGCGGCGCGGCTCTTCAGATCGAGCAGGCGGCGTTCCAGCAGCGCCAGAGCGCGGTCGACACGGTCCTTGGCGGCCGATGCAGCGTCCATTCGGGTCACATCCTCCAGAATCCGTATAGAACCCGCCGGCGCGTCGGGGTAAAGCGGCGCGCCTCCCTTTTTCCGCCTCCCGACGAAAGGTCCCCGCCGTGACCGACGCCAGAACCGTATCCGAAAAGCCCTCGACCAAGCAGATGGCGGACGCCATCCGCGTCCTCGCCATGGACGGCGTTGAGAAAGCCAAGAGCGGTCACCCGGGCATGCCGATGGGGATGGCCGATGTGGCGACGGTGCTGTTTTCGCGCTTCCTGAAGTTCGACGCCAGCCGCCCCGACTGGGCCGACCGCGACCGCTTCATCCTGTCGGCCGGCCACGGCTCGATGCTGATCTACGCCCTGCTGCACCTGACCGGCTACAAGGCGGCGACGAAGGCGGAGCTGTCAAACTTCCGCCAGTGGGGATCGAAGACCGCCGGCCACCCCGAGTTCGGCCACATGCCGGGCGTCGAGACCACCACCGGGCCGCTGGGCCAGGGCTTGGCCAATTCGGTCGGCTTCGCCATGGCCGAGCGCCATCTGGCGGCGAAGTACGGCGAAGATCTGGTCGACCATCGGACCTGGGTCATCGCCGGCGACGGCTGCCTGATGGAGGGCGTGTCGCAGGAGGCGATCACGCTGGCGGGTCGCTATCGGCTGAACAAGCTGACGGTGCTGTGGGACGACAACGAGATCACCATCGACGGCAAGGTGTCGCTGTCCGACGCCACCGACCAGAAGGGCCGGTTCAAGTCGGCCGGCTGGGCGGTCAAGTCGATCGACGGCCACAACGAGGCGCAGATCCGCGCCGCGCTGAAATGGGCGACGCGACAGGACAAGCCGACGCTGATCGCCTGCCGGACCAAGATCGGACGCGGCGCGGCGACCATGGAAGGCAGCCACAAGACGCACGGCGCGGCGCTGGGCGCGGCCGAGGTGGCGGCGACGCGTCTGGGCCTGGCGTGGACGCATGAGCCGTTCGAACTGCCGGAAGCGGTAGACAAGGCCTGGAAGAAGGTCGGACGCCGCGGCGCGAAAGAACGCAAGGCGTGGGAGGCGCGACTGGCGGCCTCTTCGCAGGCCGCGGACTTCACCCGCGCCATGAAGGGCGAGCTGCCGGAGGGCGCCTTCGCGGCGCTGGATGCGAAGATCGCCGAACTGGTCGAGACCCAACCGGCGCAGGCGACGCGCCAATCGTCGGGCGCGGCGCTGGACGAACTGTTCGCCGCCGTGCCGGAACTGATCGGCGGCTCGGCCGACCTGACCGGATCGAACAACACCTTCGTCAAGGGCACGCCGATCCTCGACGCGCCGACCTATGAGGGCCGCTACGTCAATTGGGGCATCCGCGAGTTCGGCATGGCCGCGGCGATGAACGGCATGGCCCTGCACGGCGGGGTCATTCCCTACGGCGGCACCTTCATGGTGTTCTCGGATTACAGCCGGCCGGCGATCCGTCTCGGGGCCCTGATGGGTGTGAGGGCCATCCATGTGCTGACCCACGACTCGATCGGGCTGGGCGAGGACGGGCCGACGCACCAACCGGTCGAGCACTTGGCGGCGCTGCGGGCCATCCCGAACCTGCTGGTGTTCCGCCCTGCGGATACCGTCGAAGCGATGGAATGCTGGAAGCTGGCGCTGGAGCACAAGGCGACGCCGTCGGCGCTGGCCCTGTCGCGGCAGAAGACGGCGGCGGTGCGGACCGTGGCGGCGGCGGAGAACCTGTCGGCGCGCGGCGCCTATGAGCTGAAGGCGGCGAACGGCGAGGCGAAGGCGACCCTGTTCGCCACCGGCACCGAGGTTCCGCTGGCGCTGGCGGCAGCCGAGACCCTGGAGGCCGAAGGCACGCCGACGCGGGTGGTCTCGGTTCCCTGTTTCGAGCTGTTCTTCCAGCAGGACGCCCAATACCAGGCCTCGGTGCTTGGACGGGGCACCGTGCGGGTCGCGGTCGAGGCCGCCATCCAAAAGGGCTGGGAGCGATTTATCGGCGAGGATGGCGGCTTCGTCGGCATGACCGGCTTTGGGGCCAGCGCCCCGGCCGAGGTGCTGTACGTAAAGTTCGGGATCACCAGCGAGGCGGTGGCCGCGGCGGTGAAGGCGCGGCTCTAGGGCACCTCATGGAACTCAGCCAAGAACAGCGAGTCTGGCTGGAGATGCTCCGCATAGCCCTGCTGGAAATTCGCGCGCTCGACGACAAGGATTTGCACCGGGCTCGTGATCTAGCGAACATCTATCACAACCTCCCGTCGATGCTGTTCGGCGATTTGGCAGCTTGGGAACGGCACAAGTCTGTGATCTTCAACAGGGCGGAAACGGCAGGCTTGGCTGAATTCATCCGTCGCGACCTCGCGCACGTCGAAAGACTCAAGCCATGAAACTCGGCACCCCCCTTTCCGACACCGCCACCCGCGTGATGCTGCTGGGCGCGGGGGAGTTAGGCAAGGAGGTGGCGATCGAGCTGCAGCGGCTGGGCGTCGAGGTGATCGCGGTCGACCGCTATCCGAACGCGCCGGCCATGCAGGTGGCGCATCGCAGCCACGTCATCCCGATGACCGACGCCCAGGTGCTGAACGGCGTCATCCTGGCGGAAGCCCCGCACATCATCGTGCCGGAAATCGAGGCCATCGCCACCGAGGTGCTGGCCCAGATCGAGGCGGCGGGGCTGGCGAGGGTCATCCCGACGGCGCGGGCGACGCAACTGACCATGAACCGGGAGGGCATCCGGCGGCTGGCCGCGGAAGAGCTGGGTCTGCCGACCAGTCCCTACGCCTTCGTCGAGAGCGCGGCGGAATTGGCGGAGGCGGCGCACCGGATCGGCCTGCCGGTGTTCGTCAAGCCGGTGATGTCGTCATCGGGCAAGGGCCAGTCGATGATCGAGGCGGTCGAGGACGCCGGCCACGCCTGGGTCCATGCGCAATCGTCCGGCCGGGTCGAGACGACGCGGGTGATCGTCGAGGGCCGGATCGACTTCGATTTCGAGATCACCCTGCTGACGGTGCGGTCCATCAAGGACGGAGCGGTGCGGACCGACTTCTGCGCCCCGATCGGGCACAGGCAGGTGAAGGGCGACTATGTCGAGAGCTGGCAGCCGCAGGCCATGACGCCCAAGGCGCTGGCGGCGGCGCAGTCCATCGCCGGCACGGTGACGGACGCGCTTGGCGGCCTCGGCGTGTTCGGGGTCGAGCTGTTCGTGAAGGGCGACGAGGTGTGGTTCTCGGAGGTGTCGCCCCGGCCCCACGACACCGGACTGGTGACCCTGGCCACCCAGACGATGAGCGAGTTCGCCCTGCACGCGCGGGCCATCCTCGGCCTGCCGGTCGATGTGGGCCAGCGCGACGTCGGGGCCAGCGCGGTGATCTATGGCGGCATGGACGCGACCGGCATCGCCTTCGAGGGCGTGGCGGAGGCGCTGTCGGTCCCGACCGCGGACCTGCGGCTGTTCGGCAAGCCGGAGAGCTATGAGCGGCGGCGGATGGGCGTGGCCACGGCGCGGGGCTCCTCTGTCGAGGAAGCGCGTGAACGGGCCCGCGAGGCGGCCGCGAAGGTCAGACCTACGGCGGGCTAGAGGCCGGGGGCTGCGCCGGCCTGGGCATGGGCCTGCCGGGCGCCCGCCAGGGCGGCGATGGCGAGATCGAGCGCCGGATCCTGTTCGGGTGCATCGCTCTCCGGAGCGGGCGGCGTCAGGTCGGGCGTGACGCCCCTCTTCTCCAGCCGGACGCCGCCGGCGGTGACGAAGTTGGAGCGGCTGAGGCTCAGCCGACCGCCATCCGGCAGACGGGTATCCTGCGAAATCAGCACGGCGCCGGCGGTCTGCTCGCCGACGACGACGGCGCGGCGGGCTTCCTGCAGGGCGGCGGGGGTCAGTTCGGCGGCGCTGCGGCTGTTGGAGTCGACGAGAACCGCGACATCGTTGGGCGCCGGCTCATCCAGATCGCCGCAGCCGCCGGCGGTCCTCAGCACGATGGCCCGTCCCGAGCGGGTGGTCCGGGTGGCCCAGGCGAGATCGCGCGGGAGGAAGCAGCTCAACACCGCGTCGGCCTCAAGCAGCCGCCCGCCGGGGTTGCCGCGCAGGTCGAGGATGATGTCGGTGTCAGACGGCAGCGCGGCGAGCTGGCGGCCCATCCAGTCGCCGAGACCGAGGTCGAAGGCGTCGATGCGCAGCACCGCCACCCCGGGGCGCGACAGATCGGCGGTGAAGGCCGGACGGGGCGGCATGACAAGGGGCGTGAGAGTGAGGGTGCGTCGCTCCCCGCCCGGATCGGCGAAGGTCAGGGTCACGGGCCGTCCCTCGACCACATCTCGCTCAGGAAACCAGGCGTCCGGCGCCGTGGTGTCGAGCCGCCAGCCGACCGCGACTCCGGCCGCCTCCGCCGCGGACCCCTCGCGGACCCGATCGATGAAATAGACGCCGGGTGCGTCGGGATCGGGACGCAGGGTCACGCCGATGACCGGCCGCGGACCGCGCGCGGACTCCAGGCGCCGCGCGACCGCGGGGGCGGAGGCGCCGGCATGGTCGTCGTCGAGCAAGGCCAGCATGTCGCCGAGCACGCGATAGAGCGCCCGGTCATCGGCGGCCGCGAGGGCAAGGGGCCGATAGGTGCGGCGAGCCGCGTTCCAGTCGACGCCGTGCAGTCCCGGATCATAATACTGGCCGCGCACTTCGCTCCACACCCGGTCGAAGACGCGCTGGTTCATCCGCGCCCGCTCGCGGGAAGGCGCGGGCGTGTCGGAGAGGGCGGCGACCGCCGGAACCGAGACCGCGCCAGGGTCGCCCGCCGACGCCGGCGCCGCGATCAGCGCAAGGCCGATCACGGCTGATCCGGTCAGTCGGAGAAGAAGGCGGCGAAGGTTCATCGGACCCACGTTAGGACGACGAACCCCGGTTCCTCAAATCACGAAAGCGCCGGACTCCGATCAGTCTTCCTCACGGGTCTCGATGCGGTGGGTGAAGACCCGGACATCGCCGTCGCCGCCGCGCTCGCCGGCTTCGATGAAGCCAGAGCGGTCGGCGTCCATGCGCGTGAAGGCTTCGCGCAGCGGGGCGGTGAACTCGGCCTCGCTGATGCGGCCGTCGCCGTCCTTGTCCATCTCGCCGGGGCCATGGCCATCACCATCGCCGAGCGTGCGGAATTCGAAGCGGACGTCGCCGCCCGGGCCGGCATGCCCGGGACCATGGATGACATGCGGCGCGGCGTGGCCGCCGGGTCCGCGAAGGATGACGCGCCGTTCGCCGTTCTCGCCGCCGGAACCGCCGACGAAGACCATCGTCCGCTCCTCGGTCGAACCGTCACCGATACGGCGCACCTCGACGCGGTGCTCGCCAGACGCCCCGTCGGCGCTCCGCCAGACCATGACGTCGTGGTCTTCGCCCGCGCCGTGCCCGGCGGACAATTCCTCGGGCGACAGGCGGCCGTCCCCATTCTTGTCCATTCGGCCGAAGTGCTCGTTCATCGGGGCCGCGAATTCCTCGCGGGTGACCTGGCCGTCGCCGTCCTTGTCGAGCGAGCCCGGCCCGTCCGGGCCCACGACCATCATCCGGGTGCGGACCTCGGGAGGCACGGGCGGGGCCGGCGGTTCCTGCAGGGCGAGGGCGGAAAGGGCGATCAGGGTCAGCATGGGCGTCCAGCTCCGTATTGGCGTCGTCCGACTGGATCACGTCCGGTTTTCGACCGTGTTTCAGGTCGCCGGGGAATTGTTTCAATCCTGAAATGACGGCGCGAACGCAGACCGCCACAATGGCGGAATGAAAGCCGAAGCCGCCCCGCGCATCCTTGTCGTCGACGATGACCCCGGCATCCGCGAGGTGCTGACCGACTACCTTGCGCAGCACGGCTACGACGCCGAGGGCGCCGCGACGGCGGCCGAAATGGACCGCGCCATCGCCGCGCGGGCGCCGGACCTGATCGTGCTCGATGTGATGATGCCCGGCGAGGACGGGCTGTCGGTCTGCCGGCGCATCGCCGGCAAGGGACCGCCGATCGTCATGCTGTCGGCCATGGGCGAGGACACCGACCGGATCATCGGCCTGGAGCTCGGCGCCGACGATTACCTGGCCAAGCCGTGCAATCCGCGCGAGCTGCTGGCCAGGGTCCGGGCGGTGCTGCGCCGTCCCCGCGAGGCGGTCGAGGCGGACGGGCCATGCCTCGCCTTCGCCGGCTGGCGACTCGACCTGATGCGGCGAGAGCTGACCCGGCCGGACGGACGAACCGTCGCCCTGTCCGCCGGAGAGTTCGCCCTGCTGCGCGCCTTCGCGGAGCGGCCTGGCCGGATCATGACGCGCGACCAGCTGCTGGAACGGGCTCGCGGCGCCGACACGGACGTCTTCGACCGGGCCATGGATGTGCAGATCAGCCGGCTGCGGAAGAAGCTCGACGATGGGTCGGGCCTGGAGATGATCCAGACCCTGCGCGGCGAGGGCTATATGTTCGACGTCAAGGTCGAGCGGACCCGGGGCGCCGCGTGAGACGCCCCTCGGCCCTGCCCGTGATGATCCAGGTCGCGGCGCTCGCGGCCTTCGCCATCGTCCTGTCGCACGCCGTGGCCTTCGGCGTGCTGGCGTTGTCGCCCGAGCCGCGGCCCGCCGGGTTCAGCATCGAGTCGGCGGCTCGGGCGCTGAAGGGGGAGACAGCCGAGACCGCCGACGGGCGGACCCTGCGGCGCAGGCTGTCAGGAGAACCCGTGGCTCCCGTGGAGGGGGACGCGGTCGACCCTCTGTCGTTTGCGATCCGATCTGGTCTGGCGCGGAGCCTCGATGTGCCGATCGACCGGGTCGCGGTGGCGATAGACCGGCCGTCGCGGCGCCGCGCGCCCACGCGTGCGACCTCGCGGGCGCATGCGGTCGAAAGGACCGGCGAGGCGACCCGGTGCGTCTGCAACCGCCGGGCCGATGAGTCCTGGGTTCCGGCGCCCCCGGCGCCGGAGGATGTCGTGCGCCTGCAGTCCGAGATTCACGCGCGGCACGCCGGGCCGATCGTGATTGATTCCGAGACGCGGCGCTTCACCGTTCTGACCGAACGGCTGACGTTCGCCCCCTTCTCGGCCTCGCTAAGGCTGGACGACGGGCAATGGGCGACGGTGGAGCCGCCGCGCGGGCTGTTGTCGCCATGGCAGCGCCAGATGCTGCTGGCGCTGGTGCTGTCGATGCTGCTGCTGGCCCCGGTGGTGTGGTGGATGGCGCGGCGGCTCACGCGGCCGATCCGCGTCTTCGCCGAGGCCGCCGAACGGCTGGGCGCGAACCCGGAGGCGGCCCCCATGGCGCCCTCCGGCCCCAGCGAAGTCCGGACCGCCATTCACGCCTTCAACGACATGCAGGGCTCCCTGCGCCGACACATGCGACAGCGGACGCAGACAGTGGCGGCCATCGCCCACGACCTGCGAACGCCTCTGACCCGCCTCCGCTTCCGCGCCGAACAGGCCCCCGAGGCGGTGCGCGACCGGATGGCGGCCGATATCGAGGAGATGGACGCCCTGATCGGTCAGGCCATGGCCTTCGTTCGCGGCGAGACAGCGACGGAACAGCGCGAACGGTTCGACCTCGGCGCGCTGGCGGCGGACTGCGCCGCGGGTTTCGCCGAAACCGGCGAGCCGGTGGCGTTTGACGGCGGCGCCCTCCTGCCCGTGCACGCCGATCCGACGGCGCTGCGGCGGGCGCTGGGCAATCTGATCGCCAATGCAGTCCAGTACGGCGGCGGTGCGAGAGTGCGGGCCGCCGTCGAGGGCGTCGCGGCCGTGGTCACGGTCGAGGACGATGGGCCCGGCCTGTCCGCAGACGAGCTGGAGGCCGTGTTCGAGCCCTTTCATCGTGGCGAACGCTCGCGCAACCGGGAGACCGGAGGCGCCGGCCTGGGCCTGACCGTCGCTCGCCAGGCGGCGCGGGCGGCGGGCGGCGAGGTGACCCTGACCAACCGGCCGGGCGGCGGACTGACCGCGCGCCTGAGCCTGCCGCTGTCCGCACCCCTGCCGCAACAGACCTGAAGAGGACGCGCCGGGCGTTACAGTTCATCACGGCTTGTTACAGGCTCGGGGTTGAATCCCCGCGCCGCCGGTTCCATTGAAGCGCCAACCAAACATTCCAGCTTCAGGAGCCCCGCCCCATGACCGTCCGCGTCGCCATCAATGGTTTCGGCCGCATCGGCCGCCTCGTCCTGCGCTCGATCGTCGAGCATGGCCGTCGTGACATCGAGGTGGTGGCGATCAACGATCTGGGCCCGGTGGCCACCAACGCACACCTGCTGAAGTATGACTCGGTGCACGGGCGCTTCCCCGGCACGGTCGAGCACGGCGACGACTGGATCGACGTCGGCCTGGGCAAGATCAAGGTCACCGCTGAGCGCGACCCGGCCAACCTGCCGCACAAGGACCTGAACGTCGATATCGCGTTCGAATGCACCGGCATCTTCACCGCGCGTGACAAGGCCGAGGCGCACCTGAAGGCCGGGGCCAAGCGGGTGTTGATCTCGGCCCCCGGCGACAACGCCGACAAAACCATTGTCTACAAGGTCAACCACGAGACCCTGACCGCCGACGACATCGTCGTCTC
>JAAXIW010000376.1 GCA_012270135.1 Brevundimonas sp.
CGGGCGGGGTGGGCGCGATGCTGATCACCTCATTGCTGTCGCCGCGTGGCGTGCGCCGTATCGCCGTGCTGGCGTTGTTGGGCGCCATCGTCACCATGATGGCCCTGCCGTTCATCGGCGACGAGGTGAAGGGCGCGGCCCGCTGGATCAATCTCGGCCCGTTCAGCCTGCAGCCGTCGGAGTTCGCCAAGCCCGGCCTGATCGTCTTCGCCGCCTGGATGTTCGCCGAGGCGCAGAAGGGGCAGGGGGTGCCGGGCGTCAGCATCGCCTTCGCCTTCTGGGCCCTGACCGTCGGCCTGCTGCTGATCCAGCCCGATATCGGCCAGACCCTGCTGGTCACGACCACCTTCATGGCCGTCTTCTTCATGGCCGGGGTGCCGCTGAAATGGGTGGCGGCTCTGGCCGCAGCCGGCATGGCCGGCCTCGTGTCGCTGTATTTCGCCTTCGGCCACATGCGCGATCGACTCAGTCGCTTCCTGTCGCCCGAGACCGCCGACACCCACCAGATCGACCGCGCCTCCGAGGCCATCCGCGCCGGCGGCCTCGTCGGCCGCGGGGTAGGCGAGGGGGTGATGAAACGCCACGTTCCCGACCTGCACACGGACTTCATATATTCGGTCGGGGCCGAAGAGTTCGGCCTGGTGCTGTCGCTGGCCATGATCGGCCTCTATGCCTTCGTCGTCGTGCGGGGCATGAAGCGGGCGATGAAACTGAACGACGCCTATGAGCAGACGGCTGCCGCCGGGCTGTTCATGCTGATCGGTCTACAGGCCTGTATCAACATCGCGGTCAATCTGAACCTGATCCCGACCAAGGGGATGACCCTGCCCTTCATCAGCTACGGCGGCTCTTCAATGCTGGCCATGGGGTTGACCATGGGGCTGGCCCTGGCCCTGACCCGCCGCCGCCCCGGCGCCTACGAACCGGGCGTCACCCTGCCGCAACGGCGGCGGATATTGCCTTAGGGAGCCCAATGTCCAGAGTCTGCGTCGTCGCCGCCGGGGGCACCGGCGGTCATATGTTTCCCGCCGAGGCCCTGTCGCGGGAACTGATGGCGCGCGGCTGGCGCATCGTGCTGGCTACCGACCATCGGGGCGAACAGTACGCCCACGCCTTCCCGGCCGAGGAGCGGATCGCGCTGGACGCCGCCACCGGGCGCGGTCCCATCGGACTGGCGAAGGCGGGACTGACCATCGTGCGCGGCGTGGTGCAGGCCCGGGCGGCGCTGAAGCGGCTGGACGCGGCGGTGGTGGTCGGCTTCGGCGGATATCCGTCGGCGCCGGCCCTGCTGGCGGCGCTGAGTCAGGGGCGTCCGACACTGCTGCACGAACAGAATGCGGTGCTCGGCCGCACCAACCGCTGGCTTGCCCCCTATGTCGGCGCCGTCGCCTCGTCCTTCCCCAATCTGCAGAAGGTGCCGCAGGGCGTCGGCGCGCGCGTGATCCTGATCGGCAATCCGGTCCGCCCTGACATCCGCGCCCTCCACGACCGACCGTTTGCGGCGCCGGCGCCGGGGGAGCCGGTTAACGTGCTGGTGACCGGAGGCAGCCAAGGCGCGCGTATCCTGTCGGAGACTGCGCCGCGGGCGCTTGCGGCTCTGCCCGAGGCGGTCCGCTCCCGGCTCAAGGTTCAGCAGCAGTCGCGGCCCGAGACGCTGGAGGCGGCCCGCCAGATCTACCTCGACGCCGCCATCGACGCCGAGGTGGCGCCTTTCTTCCGCGACATGGCCCAGCGGCTGTCGGCGGCGCATCTGGTCATCGGCCGGGCCGGGGCCTCGACCTGTTCCGAGCTGGCCGTCGCCGGCGTGCCATCGCTGCTCATCCCGTTGAAGATCGCCATGGACGACCACCAGCGCTTCAACGCCGCCAGTCTCGCCGGGGCGGGCGGGGCCGAGGTGGTGCTCGAGGACGATGTCACGGTCGAGCGTCTGACAGCCGCGCTGGCCGCCATCCTCGGCGATCGGGGCCGGCTCAAGGCGATGAGCCGCGCCGCGCGCGCGGCGGCCCTGCCGGACGCCACACGCTCCCTGGCCGATATGGTCGAGGCGACGGCCCGCCCCGCTTGAGGCTAGCGCCGCGCCTGCTGCGCGGGCGCGGCGAACATGGCGTTGGCGGCGGTCCGCGCGGCGGCGGCGTTGGCCACGGGGGTGGTTCGCGCCTCCTCCGGCGGTGAGCAGGCGGCCGCCACGGTGATCGCGCCCGGCGAGCCGGCGGCGGGCGCCGAGCGTTCGGCCGGGCCCCCGTCGGTCTTCATGTGGGCCGACCCTGTGTAGAGCGCCGTCCGCACCGTCCGGGCCGTGCCCGTCGCGCAGTCGATCTCCCACTCCATCGCCAAGGTGTCGGCCCCGTTCGGAATCGCGTCCTTGAGGAACAGCCAGGTCCAGGTTCGCTTCAGCGGACCGTCGTCCGTGGGCAGGGTCATATACCCCACCACCGCCGGGGCGGCGAACACCTGGCGCATCGGTCCGTCCAGCCCTGCCGTCGCATCCTGCGTCAGCGCGGGCGTCGCGGCAAACAGGCAGGCGCCCGCCATTGCAACCTTGAATACTGTGTTCATGGACTAATCCCCTCCAAATCCCCATCCGCACTATCCGGGCAAATCGTGGTTATGCAAACCTTGGACGCGCACTCGATTATGGATAAGTCGGCCCGCCGCGCCCGAAAGGACCCATGCCCCCCTTCGTCTCCGATCTGACCCGCGAAGTCTTCCGTCTGTGGCGCGAGCTTTGGTGGCTGCCCGAGTGGGCGGTGATCGCCATCATCGTGGTCGGCTTCGTCTTCGTCAGCTGGGCCGCCAACCAGATCGTCTTCGCCCTGCTGAAGTTCGCCGCCCGCAAGCGGGACATCTTCTGGCAGGGCGTGGTCGGGCGGGCGCGGCTGAAGGTGCGCATCGCGGTGATGATCGTCGCCTTGGCCTTGGCCGTAACGGTTTCGCCGCTCGATCCCGCCCCATCCGAGCTCATCCGGCAGACGCTGGTCTTCCTGTTGATCCTGACGCTGGGCTGGATGCTGATCGGCGCCTCCGACATGTGGGCGGTGGTCTATCTGCGGCGCTTCAACATGGCGTCGGAAGACAATCTGATCGCCCGCAAGCACGTCACCCAGACCCGGATCCTCCAACGGATCGCCGCCTTGTTGATCGGCGCGGTCACGCTCGGCCTGGCGCTGCTGACCATCGCCGAGGTTCGGCAGTGGGGCATGAGCCTTCTGGCCTCGGCCGGGGTCGTTGGCATCATCGCTGGTTTCGCCCTGCAGCCGCTGCTGACCAATCTGATCGCCGGCGTCCAGAACCCCACCGACCAGCGGGGCGGGCTGGACTCAGCCGGAGTGGTCGAGGGCGAATGGTGCACGGTCGAGGAGATCACCTCGACCTATGTGGTGGTCAAGCTGTGGGACTGGCGGCGGATGATTCTGCCGCTGACATATTTCATCCAGAAGCCGTTCCAGAATTGGACCCGCGAGACGGCGCGGCTGATTGGCTCGGCCTTCCTCTACGTCGACTATGAGGCCCCGATCGACCGGCTGCGGACCGAGCTGGCGCGTATCTGCCGCGAAAGCCCGCACTGGGATGGCGATGTCGTCAGCCTGCAGGTGACCGACATCACCGACCGCGTGGCCCAGGTTCGCTGCCTGGCCAGCGCCGGCAACGGCGCCGCCGCCTTCGACCTGCGCTGCGAAATCCGCGAGCAGATGCTGGCCTTCATGCGGGATCAGTGCCCGGAGGCCCTGCCGCGGGACCGGGTTGACCTGAACCGGATCAGTTCGCCAGACGCAACGCCGCGCGCCCGACCCTGACGGCGTCGGCCAGATTGTCGGCGTCGGCCTCGCCCGCGGCGTCCGGGTCGCAGGCGACGGCCAGCAGTTCGGCCGCATCGCCGCCCGGCGCGGCGGGGTAGGCGGGGGCTCTGTCCAGCGTGGCCGGCCCCTCCGCGCCGCCCTCCCGCACCGAGGCGAAGTCCAGCCGGTCGGCCGTGCCCGCCCGGCAGTCGAACGACCACCACGACCAGCCACCCCAGTAGGGTTCGCCCCCGGCCCCGAAGTCTTCTTCCGTCACCTGCAGCGATCGCATCCGCACCATAGCCCCGTCGCGACCGATGGTGGACACGTCAGCGAACACCGCGAACCGGCCGACGCCGGTCAGCACCAGCTGCGGGCCGTCCTGCGGCGTCGGCTCCGCGCAGGCGGGCGCCGCCAGCATCAGGCCGACCAGGACCGCGTTCATAGTCGTTCTCATGCGTCAGTCGTAACCGCCCGTTGACCCGCTGACGAGTAGGCTCGGCCGATGACGCGCTTCATGACGCTCGACTTCGCGGACGGAGACCGGCCCGCCCTGCTGGCCAGGGTGACCGCCATGGCGCGTGGTCCCTACGGTTATGTCGTCACGCCCAACGTCGATCATGTCATCAAGCTGATGGACGGCCGGGTCGAGGCCCAGGTCTATGACGGCGCGGCCCTCAAGGTATGCGACAGCCGCATCCTGGACCATCTGGCCCGACTACGCGGCAAGCAGCTGGCGGTTTATCCCGGATCTGACATGACCGCAGACCTGCTGGCCTCGCCGCTGGCGGACGACCTGACCATCGGCGTCTTCGGCCCCGATCGGGTGGCCTTCGACGACCTCGCTGCCCGCTATCCGGATCGCCGCCTGAGCTTCATCGCCGCCCCGATGCTGACGCCGGGAACGCCGGGCTGGAACGCCGCCGTCGACGCCGCCGCCAGCGCCGACTGGGACATTCTGCTGGCCTGCGTCTCCTTCCCCAAACAGGAACGGTTCGCCCACGCGCTGCGCGCCGCGGGCCGCCAACGCGGCGTCGCCCTCTGCGTCGGCGCCTCCGTCGATTTCCTGACGGGCCGCCAGAAGCGCGCGCCGCGCATCTTCCAGCAGCTGTCGCTGGAATGGCTCCATCGCCTGATGAGCCAGCCCCGCCGCATGTTCCGTCGCTATGTTATCGAAGGTCCGGCGATCTTCGGCTGGTTCGTGCGCACCGAGGTCTTCGACCGCTAAGCCGTCAGCTTCCGTCTCTGGACTTCCGCGCGGCCGTGACCGATCCTTTGCGGAAATCGGGGAGGAAGAGCATGAAAATCAGCTTCATGGCGCCCATCGCTGCCGTATTCGCACTCGTCACGGGATCGGCGGTCGCCCAGGAAATCAACTGGGGGAGCGAACAGAACCGGACCTGGTGGAACGGTGTCACCGGCGCTGAAATCCGCGAGCTCGCGGCCGAGGCCGGCGGTGTCTGGACCGACCTTCCGGATATGGAAGGCGTCCGCGTCGGCCGCATCGACTGGCCCGACCTGCCCAATGTCATGGTTCGCGAGGTTGACTGCCCGACGCCCGAGCGTCCGATGGAGGAGCGCAACTGCGGAACCATGCTCCTGTCCATCGCCGTGGACCAGCCGGATGATGTCGAGGACTGGTGGCTCAACAACCAAGGCTGGCTGGCGTTCGGTCGCGTCGACGACCGCCCGGCTCTCTATCGGCTCGAGCACCATGCGTTCGGCACGACCCGCGGGCACGTGCTGGCCAATCTGATGCTGTTTCGGGTGCGGGCGATCACCGAGATCGACCGGATCGACGAGATGAACGACAGCGGCTGGTAGGCCTCAGGCCGCCACGATCTGTTCCGCCTGGGTCAGGTCGACGCTGACCAGCTGTGACACCCCCCGCTCGGGCATGGTGACGCCGTAGAGCCGGTCCATCCGGCTCATGGTCACCGGGTTGTGGGTGATGACGATGAAGCGGGTGTCCGTCCGCTTCCTCATCTCGTCGAGCAGCCGGCAGAAGCGGTCAACGTTGGCGTCGTCCAGCGGCGCATCGACCTCGTCGAGAACGCAGACCGGGGCCGGATTCGCGAGGAAGACGGCGAAGATCAGGGCCGCCGCCGTCAGCGCCTGCTCGCCGCCCGACATCAGGCTCATCACCGACAGCCGCTTGCCGGGCGGGCAGGCGTAGATCTCCAGCCCGGCTTCCAGCGGATCGTCGCTTTCGACGAGTTTCAGCTCGGCCTGGCCGCCGCCGAACAGGGCCTCGAACAGCGTCTTGAAATTGTCGTTGATGATGTCGAACGCCGCCACCAGCCGCTCTCGGCCTTCGGCGTTCAGCTCGTCGATGCCGTCGCGCAGTTTCGCAATGGCTGATGTCAGGTCCGAACGTTCCACCTTCATGGTCTGCAGGCGGTCGCCGTATTCGTTGGCCTCGTCCTCGGCCAGCAGGTTGACCGCGCCCAGGGCCTCGCGCTCGCGCTCCAGTCCGTAGAGCAGGCTTTCGGCCCCGGCCGCATCCGGCGGACGGGCGATCGCGTCGTCCTGCAGCTTCTGGCCCAGCTCTTCCGGCGACATCTGCGCCGTCTCGCGGACATTGGCCTCGGTCTCGGCCAGTTTCTCGGCGGCGGCTTCGGCCCGCGCGGCGAGTCCCGCCCGCGCCTCCCGGGCGGACGAGGCCGCGGCCTCCGCCGCCCGCGCCGCCCGATCCGCCTCGGCCGCCTGCCCTTCGGCCAGCGCCAGAGCGTCCGCCGCCGCCTTGCGCCGCGTCTCGGCCGTGGTCAGGGAGGCGAGCAGGGCCGAACGCTGCGTCGCCAGCCGCTCGGGCGCGTCGGATGCCGCCTTCAGGCGCGCGGCGGTCTTCTCCGCATCCTTCTCCAGCGCCCCGCTCCGGGCCGTCGAGTCCCTCGCGCGCGCCGCCCAGCCGTCACGTTCGCGGCCCAAGCTCTCCAGCCGCGCCTGCCGGCCTGCGACCTCGCGCGCTTCGGCGTCGCGTTCAACCCGCGCCGTCGCGGCCGCGCCGCGCGCCGTATCGGCCGCCGTCCGCGCCGCCGTCAGCTCGGCCCGCAGGGCCTCCAGCGTCTCTGAGGGGGCTTCGCCGCCCTGTGCCTCGGCCAGGGCCGTCTGCGCCGCCTCGACCTCGGTCTCCAGCCGCGCCAGCGTCTCCTCCAGGGCCTGGGCCCGGGCTTCCTTGCGCGCCTGTTCCCGGCCCAGGGCCTCGACCCGGTCTCGCGCCGCCGTCACGGCCTTGTCGAGCGGGAAGGGCGCGGCGCGGGCGGCCTTCACCGCCTCCTCGGAAGCTCGGAACGCCTCCGTGGCCGCTTTCAAAGCCGCCTGCGCCTCTTCGAGCGCCGGCTTGCCCTCGTCGATGTCGGCTTCCAGTTCCGACAGCCGGGTCCGTTGCGCCAGCCGCACAGCCGCCGGGCGGGGGGCCTCGGCCCGCTGAACAAAGCCGTCCCAGCGCCATAGGTCGCCCTCACGGGTGACCAGCCGCGCCCCGACCGGCAGGGTCCTGGCCAGCGCCTCGATCTCGTCGCGGGCCGCCACGCCGCACAGCGCCAGCCGGGCTCGCAGTTGATCCGGCGCCGAGACGTGGTCCGCCAGCGGCTCGACGCCGCCCGGCCATGATGGCGAGCGCGCCTCCGCGCCCGCCCAGTAAGCCGCCGCTCGCGCGTCCAGCGCCGCGTCCAGATCGTCTCCCAGCGCCGCCGCCAGCGCCGCCTCATAACCCTTGTCCGCCTGCACCCGGTCCAGAGCCGGCGGGTGCTCGCGCTTGCCCTGCACCAGCAGCTGGGCCAAGCCACGCGCCTCGGTCTGCAGCCGGCCCAGCCGGTCCTCGGCTGCCCGCGCCGTCTGCCGCGCCTCCTGTTCGAAACGCGCCCGCTCGCCGCGCTCCGCTTCGGCTGCCTCGACCGCCGCCCGCGCCGCCGCCAGTTCAGACTGAGCCTGCTCCAGTGCGGTCTTCGCGGCCTCGAGCTCCGGCGTCTCCAGCGGGCCCAGCGCGTCGCGCTCTGACTTCGCCGACGCCAACTGCGCTTCGGCCCGCGCCAACCGAGCCTCGGCGTCGCGCTTGCGGGCGTTTTCGGCCGAGACTCGCGCCTCGACCGCCGCCACCGCGCCGGCCACGCGTTCGACCTCTGTGTCGGCGGCCTTGCGGGCATCCTCCGCTGACGCCAGCGCCGCCTCCAGTTCCGGTCCGCGCGCCGGCGCGGCGGCGATCTCGGCGGTCAACGCCTCCAGCGCGGTCCCGAGCCGCGCCAGTTCGCCCTCGGCGTCCCCGGCCATGGCGGTTTCGCGCTCGATGTCAGCAGCGATGCGGGCGGCCTCGGCGGTCAGCCGCTCGACCTCGGCCCGCGCCGCCTGCTCGGCCATGTCCAGCCGGTCGCGTTCGAGCGAGGCCCGGTGCAGGAGCGCGCCGGCCACCGCGTCTTCCTCGCGCGCCGGCTTCAGCGCTTCCTGGGCGTTCAGCGACGCCGTCTGGGCCCGGCCGGAAGCCGTGGTCGCCTCAAGCACGGCCCGGTCGGCTTCCGCCAGCTCCTGCGCCGCCGCCTCCGCCGCCGCCCGGGCGTCGTTCCAGCGCACGAACAGCAGCGCCGCCTGCAGGGCGCGGATCTCGGCCGAGATTTTCTTGTACTTCTCCGCCTGACGCGCCTCGCGCTTCAGCCGGGTCAGTGTCGTCTCCAGTTCGCGACCGATGTCGTCCAGCCGCTCCAGATTGGTCTCCGCCGCCTTCAACCGCAGCTCGGCCTCATGCCGCCGGGTGTGCAGACCCGCGACGCCGCCCGCTTCCTCAAGGATGCGACGCCGGTTCTGGGGCTTGGCGGCGATCAGTTCGCTGATCTGGCCCTGCCGGACCAGCGCCGGGCTGTTGGCGCCGGTCGACGCGTCGGCGAACAGCAGCTGCACGTCCCGGGCCCGGACCTCCTTGCCGTTGATGCGGTAGGTCGAGCCCTGGCCGCGGTCGATGCGGCGCGACACCTCGATCACGGCGCTGTCGGTGAACGGCTGGGGCGCCTTGCGCTGGGCGTTGTCGATGGTCAGCGAGACCTCGGCGTGGCTGCGCGGCGGGCGGTTGGCGGCGCCGGCGAAGATCACGTCGTCCATGCCCTGGCCGCGCATGGCCTTGGCCGAGTTGGCGCCCATAACCCAGCGAAGACTTTCCAGCACGTTGGACTTGCCGCAGCCGTTGGGCCCGACCACGCCGGTCAGGCCCGGCTCGATATGCACCTCGGCGGGGTCGACGAAGGACTTGAAGCCGACGAGCCGGAGGCGCTGGAACTGCATCCTGCTAGCGGGTCACCGGCCGTCGAGCAGCGGCTGGATGAGGGGCTCGAAGGCGTCGACGCCGCGCGACGTCATGAAGGCTCCGTCGGGCGCATGTTCCCCGTTGATCAGGAAGGAGGGCGTGCTGTGCACCCCGTCGGCGTTGGATTGCCGTTCCCGATTTTCGATCTCGGTGAACGAGGCATCGTTCAGGAAGCAGGCGCTCATCTGGTCGCGGGTCAGTCCGCCTGCCGTTCCGGCCGCGGCCAGCCAGTCGATCACGGTCTGTTGCGGCGGAGGGCCCGGTTGGGCGCGCAGGCGCGCCTGCTCGCGAAACAGCGAGTCCAGTACAACGTCATACTTCTCCGCCGGCGCGCAGCGGGCCATCACAGCGCCCGCGATGGCGACCTGCTGCGGAGGCGTGGGCAGGTCGCGGAACACCACCCGGACCTTTCCGGTGTCGACCCACCGCGCCTTGATGGCCGGGAAGTCATTGTTGTGCCAATCGGCGCAGTGGCTGCAGGTCGTCGACAGGTAGACCGTCAGGGTGACCGGAGCCGTAGCCGAGCCTAGGGTGCGGTCGTCCGGGCGAACCGGCGCGACCGTCTGGGCGAGCGCCGTCGCAGGCGCGGCGATCGCGATCAGAAGCGTCAGTAGCAACCGCGAAAACCGCTTCACTGGACGATCAGCCCTTGGCCAATTCTGCGTCGATCGCCTTGGATATGTCCTCCAGGGTCGGACCCGACTGGGAACCGGGCGAGATCACCTTGGTTCCGTTGACGAGGAAGGTGGGGGTGCTGCTATGTCCGGCGGCGATTGCGGCCTGGGCGCGCTCTTCGGCGTCGGCCAGGGCGGCCTCGTCGGTGACGCACTGCTGGACCTGCTCATTGCTCAATCCCGCGCCGTTGCCGACCCGGAACAGGGTCGCGCGCGGATCGCGGACCAGTTGCTGACGGCTGGCAAGCAGTTCGTGGACGACGTCGAAATACTTGTCCTCGCCCGCGCAGCGCGCGACGAGGAAGCCGGCGACGGCGATCTCGCTAGGCGGCGTCGGGACTTCGCGGAAGACGTAGCGGACCTTGTTGGTGTCGACGTAGGCGGCCTTGAACGCCTCCCAATTCTCGTTCTGCCAGGCTTCGCAGACATGGCAAGTGACCGAGGCGTACTCGATCACCGTGACCTTGGCTCCTTCAGGCGCGCCCATGGCCATGTCGCCTTCGGCCGGCGCTCCGGCTCCGCTGTTGCAGCCGACAAGAGCGACCATGGCGGTCAGGGCGGCGGCGGTCATCGCGGCGCGGCGGCTCATAGCGGCATAGCGGCTCGTGGCGCTCATGGGGTCGTCCTCACTGGTCTTCCGGGGATGGGGAGCATCGCGCGATTCCCCGAAAAAGCGCGCGCTTGGGTCTGCCGCGACAGACCGGTTCCTGACCAGTCTATCGCTGAACAGCCGGTCTAGCCAAAGAAGATCGGCGGCGCCAGCGGGTCGCTTTGTCGCCCGGTTCCGTTTGCTACTCGCCGGCGCGCTCGCGGCCCTTGGTCGGGTCACCGAGAACGGCGCGCCCGAGTCGCTCAAGAGGGCGCCTGAGCCCATCCGGCGCATCGGCGACGGCGGCCTTCAACTCCGCTTCCTGCTGCGCGGGCAGGGGGCGCGGGGCCGACCGGTTCTTGGCCGCGGGGGCAAGGCCGACCGGCGATTTTACGGGACCTTGGGCGATCCTGAGCTTGTCCACGCTGCCGGCGCCGAGGAACAGGTTGACCCGCTTCAGAATATCCTCCGATTGATGCTGCACCAGCAGGGCGGCCGGTCCGGCCACGCGCAGCTCCAGCGTCCCGCCGGCGCCGCCGCGGCCCTTGGTCAGCTTCTGCGGCCGGGTCACCCTGGCCAGCCGTTCCCCGACGATCTCGGTCCAGCGCGGCTCCAGCGCCGAGGCGCCGCGGCCGAATTTGGCGTCCAGTTCCTTGATCAGCCCCTGCAAGGCCCGCCCGGCCTTCGGCGCCGGCCGGGGCGCGGGACGGGTGCGCCGCCGTGACAGGATTTCGCGGGCTTCGGCTTCGGTGGGCAGCGGGCGGCGCATTTCCGGTTTATAGCGCGGGGAATGCGCCCCGTCCCCGCACAAGTCGCCGCCATCCGCGCCGCCCTGCTGGCCTGGTACGACGACCATCGTCGCGCGCTGGCCTGGCGGCCCGGACCCGGAGCGGAGCGGCCGGATCCCTATCGCGTCTGGCTGTCCGAAGTGATGCTGCAGCAGACCACCACGCCGCACGCCACGCCCTATTTCGAGGGCTTCACCGAGCGCTGGCCGACGGTGTCCGACCTCGCCGCGGCCGGGGACGCGGAGGTCATGGCGGCGTGGGCAGGGCTCGGATACTACGCCCGCGCCCGCAACCTGCTGGCCTGCGCCCGGGCCGTGGCTCATGATCGCGGCGGCGTCTTTCCCGATACCGAGGCCGAACTGCTCGCTCTCCCGGGGGTGGGCGCCTACACCGCCGCAGCGGTCGCCGCCATCGCCTTCGGTCGCCCCGCCAATGTCGTCGACGGCAATGTGGAGCGGGTCATGGCCCGCCTGTTCGCTGTCGAGACGCCGCTGCCCGCCGCGAAACCCGAACTGAAACGGCTGGCCGGTTCGCTGGTCGGGGACGATCGCCCCGGCGACTGGGCGCAGGCCTTGATGGACCTCGGCGCCACCCTCTGCCGGCCCGGCAAGCCGATGTGCGACCGCTGCCCGCTGACGCAATGGTGCGCGGGCTTTCAGTCGGGTAGCCCGGAACGCTGGCCGCTGAAGACGCCGAAGACCGAACGCCCCCGTCGCCATGGCGTGGCCTGGGTGCTGCGCGACGGTCAGCGCCGTGTCGCACTTGTGCGCCGTCCCGACAAGGGCCTGCTCGGCGGCATGCTGGGCCTGCCTACGTCAGAGTGGTCGTCGGCGCCGGTGCAAGCACCTCCGCCCGTCCCCGGCGACTGGCGCGATGTCGGCTCCGTGGACCATGCCTTCACTCACTTCGCCCTGACCCTGGACGTCCGCGCCGCGGCGGGGGAGGGGGATTTCCTGTGGAGGGCACCCGAGGACGCCCGGGCGGCCCTGCCGACCGTGTTCCGCAAAGCCCTCGATCGGGCCCTCGTCGGCTAGCGGGAGAGGCGGACGCGGACGTCGCCCCGGCGTCGTCGGGGCGCCACCACGGTCTGCCCGTTGACCCGGTCGAAGGCGAGGTCGCCCACCGCCTCGCCGACCTGCAGCCGGGACAGGGTCAGATGCTCGATTCCCGCCGGCATCATCGGATTGTCGACCTCGACCACGCCGCTCATCGCATCGACGCTGATCCCGAGGGCCGCCTGCATCATCATGAACACCGAGCCGGCGGCCCAGGCCTGGGGCAGGCAGGCCACCGGATAGGCGATCGGCGGCTCGCCCGGCCGGCGTTCGAAGCCGCAGAACAATTCCGGCAGCCGCAGCTGGAAATGGGTCGCGGCGTCGTAGATCTCGCTGAGCAGCATGGCCACGGCGCGACGCTCGCCGTAGCGCGCCATCCCGGCCACCGCGAACGCCGTGTCGTGCGGCCAGACCGACCCGTCGTGATAGCTCATCGGATTGAAGCGCGGCTGGCCGGTGGCGAGGGTCCGGACGCCCCAGCCCGAACGGAACTCGGCCGACAGCAACCGTTTCGTCACCGCCCGCGCCCGCTCGGGGCTGGGCAGGCCGCTGAACAGCAGGTGGCCGGCGTTCGAGGCGATGGCCCGGCACGGCGCCCCATCCCCGTCCAGCGCCACGGCGTAGAACTGTTCGTCCTCCATCCAGAAACGGTCCTCGACGAGGGCGCGCACGGCCTCCGCCCGCGCCTCCCATTCATCGGCCTCGGCCTCGCCGAGTCGGCGGCCCAGGTCCGCCATCGCCTGCCAAGCCGAGAAGGCGTAGCCCTGCACCTCCAGCAAGGCGACTGGCCCCTTCGGAAACCGCCCGTCGCTGTGGAAGATCGAGTCCTCGGAATCCTTCCAGCCCTGATTGGACAGACCGGTCTCGGCGGCGCGCTGGTAGGCGATCAGCCCGTTGTTCTGGATGTCGCCATGGTCCCGCATCCATCCGGTGGCGGCGATCAGGTTCGGCCACAGCCGTCGGATGGTGTCCAGGTCACCCGTGCGCCGCGCGTAGGCGCCCGCCAGCGCCACGAACAGACAAGTGGTGTCGACTCCGCCGTAGTAGAGGCCGAAGGGCACCTCGCCGAGCGCGGCCATCTCGCCCCGCCGGGTCTCGTGCATGATCTTGCCGGGCGCGGCGTCCATGAACGCCGAGGTCGCGGTCGCCTGCCGCATGGCCAGATAGGTCAGCACCCCCTTGGCCAGCGACGGGTCCAGCCACAGCATCTGCCAGGCGGCGATGATC
>JAAXIW010000133.1 GCA_012270135.1 Brevundimonas sp.
TGCGCCGCAAACAGGCGGCCTGAGATGTCGGACGGGTTCAAGGGGCTGCTGGCCCGGCTGATCGAGGGGCGGCCGCTGGCCGGGCCGGACGCCCAGGCCTTCTTCGCTGCCTGCCTTCGGGGCGAGCCGACTCCCGCCCAGGTCGCCGCCGCCGTCACCGCGCTCCGCATGCGCGGCGAGACGGTCGAGGAGATCGCGGCCTTTGCCACCGCCATGCGCGAGGCCGCGACGCCCTTCCCCGTGCCCTATCCGGTGATCGACACCTGTGGCACGGGCGGGGACGGACGCCATACCTGGAACGTCTCGACCGCCGCCGCCCTGGTGCTGGCCGGCGCCGGGCTGAAGGTCGCCAAGCACGGCAACCGGGCGCTGAGCTCAAAGTCCGGCTCGTCGGATGTGCTGGCGGCGCTGGGCGTGGATCTGATGGCCCCGCCCGAGATTCAACGGCGCGCGCTGGATCAGGCCGGCATCTGCTTCCTGTTCGCGCCCGCCTATCACGGCGCCATGCGCCACGTGGGCCCGATCCGCTCCGAGATCGGCTTCAGAACCGTCTTCAACCTGTTGGGGCCGCTGTCGAACCCGGCAAGCGCCAAGCGTCAGGTCATGGGCGTGTATGACCCCGCCCTGCTGGAACCGCTGGCCGAGGTGCTGGGGCGTCTGGGAGCCGAGCGCGCCTGGACCGTCCACGGTGAAGGGCTGGATGAGCTGACCACCACGGGCGTGACCGAGGTCGCGGAGTGGCACAGGGGTGCGGTGCGCCGCTTTACGGTCACCCCCGAAGACGCCGGCCTGTCGCGCGCCGACCCCGAGGCTCTGGTTGGCGGCGATGCCGAGGCCAATGCCAAGGCTTTGTCCGACCTGCTGGACGGCGCGCCCGGCGCCTATCGCGACATCGTGCTGCTGAATGCGGCGGCGGCGCTCGTCGTCGCGGACAAGGCGGACACCCTGACCGAGGGCGTGGCGCTGGCGGCCCGGGCTATTGACGAGGGCGCCGCGCGGCTGGCCCTGACCCGCCTGTCCGCCATCAGCCACACCCGGCCGGAGCCGGAAGCATGAGCGACGTTCTGGACCGGATCGCCGCCTACAAGCGCGCGGATGTCGCCGCGCGCAAGGCCGCCACATCGCTGGACGAGATCGATCGCGAGGCGCTGGAGGCCCCGCGGGTGCGTGGCTTCAAGGCCGCCCTTCTGGCCCGCCGGGCCACCGGCCGCCCCGGCCTCATCGCCGAGATCAAGAAGGCCAGCCCGTCCAAGGGGCTGATCCGCGAGGACTTCGATCCGCCCCAACTGGCCCGCGCCTATGAACGCAGCGGCGCGGACTGTCTGTCGGTGCTGACCGACGGGCCCAGCTTTCAGGGCGACGACGCCTATCTTGTGGCCGCCCGGGATGCGGTCCGCCTGCCCTGCCTGCGGAAGGACTTCCTTGTCGACCCCTGGCAGGTGGCCGAGAGCAGGGCACTGGGCGCCGACTGCATCCTGATCATCATGGACATGGTGGACGACGCCCTCGCCGCCGACCTGCTGGCCGAGGCCCGTCGGTTCGGCATGGACGCCCTGGTCGAGACCCATGACGAGGCCGAAATGGCCCGCGCCGCCCGGCTGGGCGCCGACCTGATCGGGGTGAACAACCGGTCGCTGCGCACCTTCGAGGTCGACATCGCCACCTTCGCCCGCCTTGCTCCGCTGGCCCCCGAGGGCGCCACCCTCGTCGCCGAAAGCGGCCTGTTCACGCCGGACGATGTCGCCACCGTCGTGGCCGCCGGCGCCGACGCCCTGCTGGTGGGGGAGAGCCTGATGCGGCAGGCGGATGTGGAAGCGGCGACACGGGCGTTGATGGGCCAGGCGGCCCGCTAACCGCTCCTTAACCAGAACACCTCACGAACACAGCATGGACGTTCGCGGTGTGTTCCGCTATTGTCCACAGGCGGAACAGATTCGGGTCAGAGGTCTCCATGCTCACGCGCAAACAGCACGAACTGCTCATGTTCATTCACGAGCGTATCCGCGAGACCGGGGTCTCTCCGTCGTTCGACGAGATGAAGGCGGCGCTGGACCTGGCGTCCAAGTCCGGCATCCACCGGCTGATCACGGCACTGGAAGAGCGCGGCTTCATCCGCCGTCTGGCGCACCGGGCGCGGGCGCTCGAGGTCGTGAAACTGCCCGATCAGGCGGCTGCACAGCCGGCCCGGGCGCGCGGACCGTTCGTGCCTGACGTCATCGAGGGCGGCGGGCGTCCTGCGGCCAATGCCAATGAACCCGGTACGCGCGAACTGCCGCTGCTGGGCAAGATCGCGGCCGGTACGCCGATCGCGGCCATCCAGCACGAGCGCGACCGCATGGCGGTGCCCGAGGCCCTGCTGGGCGCCGGGGAACACTATCTGCTCGAGATCGAAGGCGATTCGATGATCGAGGCGGGCATTCTGAACGGCGACTATGCCATCATCCGTCAGGTCGACAGCGCCAGCAGCGGCGAGATCGTCGTGGCCCTGGTCGAGGACGAGGAAGCCACCCTGAAACGCCTGCGCAAGAAGGGCGCCTCGATTGCGCTGGAGCCCGCCAACCGGGCCTATGAGACGCGCATCTTCGGCCCGGATCAGGTCAAGGTGCAGG
>JAAXIW010000157.1 GCA_012270135.1 Brevundimonas sp.
GACTGGTAGTCGGCGTGAGCCGATGATCGGGCGGTGACGCGGCTCGCGCCGACTACCAGTCGTCGACCCTCACCCTTTCGCGCAAGGACGATCGTTGTGCTCTCGTGCGCTCAAGCCCTCTCCCATCGGGAGAGGGATCAGGACGCCTTGGGCCGTCCGATCTCCGGCAGCAGGTCCTGCAATTCCACGAAGGCGTCCGCCTGACGGCGCAGTTCGTCGGCGATCTGGGGCGGCTGGGTCTTCAGGGTCGAGACGACGGTGACGCGCACGCCATTCGCCTGCACCGCCTGAACCAGCCGGCGGAAATCGCCATCGCCGCTGAACAGGACCATGTGGTCGACATGGGGCGCCAGCTCGAGCATGTCGACGGCGATCTCGATGTCCATATTGCCCTTGGTCCGCGCGTGGCCCTGGGCGTCCGTGAAGCGTTTGACCGGCTTGGTGACCACGGTGAAGCCGTTGTAGTCGAGCCAGTCGACCAGCGGCTTGATCGGCGAGAATTCCTCCCCCTCGATCACCGCCGTGTAATAATACGCGCGAACCAGACCGCCGTTGGCGCGATACATCTCCAGCAGCTTGCTGAAGTCGAGGTCGGCGTTCAGCGACCTGGCGGCGGAATAGAGATTGGCCCCGTCGATGAAGAGGGCGATGCGCTCGGTCGGATAAGGCGTCATGGAAAACGATCCCGAAAATATGGACGTCCCGGTCGCCGTCGAAATGGACGGCGCCCTCGATCTGGACCGGGCCGTCATCGTCGCCCTGGGCTGCAATGACAAGGGGGCGTGGCGGGACTGCCGCGAGGCGCTGGAGGCGGCGCTGGCCCGGTTCCGGGCCGAGGGGATCGACGTGCTGGCGCGCTCGTCGTGGTGGCGCTCCGACGCGTGGCCCGACCCGACCGACCCGCCGTTCCTGAACGGCGTGGTGATCGTCCGCACCGCCCATGACCCGCATGCCCTGATGGCCGCCCTCGGCCGCATCGAAGAGGCGTTCGGCCGCCGGCGCGGCGTCCGCAACGCCCCGCGCACCCTCGATCTCGATCTGATCGCCTACGGGCGGCTGAAGGGCGATCTCGACGGCCTGATCCTGCCGCACCCGCGCTCGGCGGAACGAAAGTTCGTCATGGGCCCGCTGGCCGAGATCGCGGCGGGGTGGGAGCATCCCGCAGGCGGGACAGCGGGCGATCTGGCCTCGACGGCGACCGTGGGGAGCGACGCACACCCTCAAAGGTGAGGCATTTTACCAACAGCGCAGGTTCGCGGCGGGCGGGTTCAAAATTCGAAGGTTGTCAGACCTTCCGACCGGCGGTTCATTGCGATCCGCGTCACAGTGACGCTTGGGGGAATTGCAATGATCATCTGGTCCGGCTGGGGCTTTCTCGTCGCCGTCTTCTTCGTCATCGGTTTCGCGATCGGCATTCCGGTCGGAACCATGGTTTCCTCCGATCCGGACACGGCGATGGGCGTGAGTTTCGTGATCGGCGGCCTGCTGGCGGGACTCGGCTCGTTCCTGTTCGCCCGCCAGATCGAGAAGGGCGAGGGCAGGGCGTTTATCGACGAGGCTACCCAGCAGCGCATCGTGGTGCGCAAGCACGCGGGCTCGCTGTTCTTCATCCCGACGCGCATCTGGGCCTATGTCGCGCCTGTGCTGGGAATCGTCCTGGCCGTGCTGATCATGACCACGCCGACGGTGGACTCCGCGGTCGCGGAGCCGGTCACGGAACCCGTCGCCGCGGAGGCCGCGCTGGACGCGGCTCCCGAAGGCGGGACCGAAGCCGGGACTGACGTCGTGACGGCTCCGGCGACCTGAGGCCGGCGCCGGCTTCGGCCGGTCGGCCCGACATCACGCCTCATTCCCGCCCATGCGGCGTTGCACAATGAGGCTCAACGCTCTATTTTGTGCGGTTCTCCCCCGCGCTCGAGGATATTCATGGCCCGCGTCACTGTCGAAGACTGCATCGAGAAGGTGCCGAACCGTTTTGGTCTGGTTCTGCTGGCCGGGCACCGCGCCCGCTCCATCGCCAACGGCGCGCCGCTGACGCTCGACCGCGACAATGACAAGAACCCGGTCGTGGCCCTGCGCGAACTGGCCGACGACACCGTCAGCCCGGACGAGTTGAAGGAAAACATCATCGTCACCCTGCAGCGTGTCGACGAGCGCACCGAGGCCGAGGACGAGGCCGAGACCGTCGCCCTGCTGGCCGAGCCGCAGCACATGAACATGGCGGAAGCCGAACTGATCCGCGCGCTGCAAAGCGACCGCGACGGCGGGCAGGAGGAGCGATACTGACGGCCGAGCCCGCCAAAGGTATCACCATCCTGCCGGCGCGGACCTCGCAGCCCACGCCGCCTCTGAACGCAGCCAATCTGAATGACCCGGAGGGAGACGCCCCTCCGGCCGACGCCGCCGAGCCGGCGCGCGCGCCGGTTCTGCGGCAATTCGAGCTGGTCGAGGCGGTCCGGGCCTATGATCCGACCGCCGACGAGGGGTTGCTGAACCGCGCCTACGTCTATGCGATGAAGATGCACGGCTCGCAGCTGCGAGCCTCGGGCGCCGCCTATTTCGCCCGGCCGAGCCCGGGCGCGGGCATCCTGACCGACTACCCGCTCGA
>JAAXIW010000030.1 GCA_012270135.1 Brevundimonas sp.
TCCGCGCCCTGTTCGGCCAGGGTCAGGCCGTGGGCGACGGCGGCCTCCGCATCGGCCAGCCAGCCGCCGTCGGAGAAGCTGTCCGGGGTGACGTTGACGATGCCCATGACGCGAACCGGCGCCGCCGGGCGGGGCTCCGCGACCTTCTTGCCGAAGAGCAGGTCGAGCACCCCCGAGAGCGAAGAAGCCTCACTCATCGCGCCCTCCGATCAGGGCGCCGATGGCTTCGAGATAGGCGCCGAACGCCGTGCGCCCCTCGCGTGTGATCGAGACGCGGGTCAGGGGCTTGTTGTTGACGAAGCTCTTGTCGATGGCGACGTAACCGGCCTCCTCGAGCTTCTTGAGGTGGACCGAGAGATTGCCCTGGGTCGCCTCGAGCACGGTCTTCAGTTCGGTGAAATCGGCCGTCTCGGCGTCGGCCAGATAGACCATGATCCCCAGCCGCATGCGGCCGTGGATGACGTCGTCGATCCGTCCGAGATCGGCCAGGCCCATGGGTCAGGCCGCCGCCTGTGCGGCCCGGGCCTCGCGCAGGATGATCCAGCCCGGCAGGGCGAAGAGCAGGAACAGGGCGGCGGCGCAGACCCATGTATAGGCGATCGGGTCGCGCACCAGCAGGCCCAGCGCCACCGCCGTGGACCAGTGACCGAGCGCCACCATTCCCATCCAGGGCTTGCGCTTCAGCGTCCAGGCCACGAACCAGGCGATCGACTGGAAGGCGAAGACGATCGCCGGGTAGTAGAGCCAGATGGCGAAATCATTGTCGCGCGCCGCGCCGACTCCGAAGACCACGATGATCGCCAGATTGGCCGCCCCGGTGGCGCTGAAGGCTCCGTCCATCGCCCGGCTGACGGTCGGTCCCGCGCTCGATTTCAGGCCGAATTTCCGACCGTAGTGCACGGCCCAGGCCACCACCGCCAGCATGACCAGGGTGACCGAGACGACGAAGATCAGACTGGCCCAGTCGGGTATCCGGACGATCCCGGCGGCCTGGCCGAGATGGAACAGGCATTGGAAGCCGTACAGCAGGCCGCCGGCCAGGAAGAGGACCCCCATGGGAATCTGACCCCGACCGGAGCCGCCCTCGACGATGCGGCGCAGGAAGGCGAGATCAGCCTCCGCCGTACCGGGCGACGTTTTGCCGGATGGAGCGGGGCGGGGTTTCACGGTCATGGCGACTCTCCGTGTCGGCCCGTCAGAAGGGTACGGGCGGGGGGGGAATGGCAAGCTTTTCGGCGGGCGCGAGGGCCGGTGAGGCCTTGCGGCGCCACGGAATGCGGCGGCCGTTGAGCCAACGGCCCATGAAGCTGTGCCGGATCAGCAGTTCATAGCTGAGCAGGCTGATGGCCAGCGTTCCGCCGAGAACCACGCCGAATTTGACGAACCAGGGCCAGGTTTCGTTGATCACCAGAATCTGCCCGATCAGGACCAGCGGCAGGTGCACGATGTAGACCCAGTATGAGGAGTCGGCGAGATAGCGGCGGACGGCGCTGTAGCCGGAGGCGAAGCGCAGGGCCAGCGACAGCGCCGCGAAGGTCGAGGCGAAGACGCCGAGGGCCATGATGGACGCCAAGGGCGCCTTGAGCGCCGGATCGGTGACGGGCGCGAGCTCCGGAACCGGTCCGCCCACCATGACCATGGCCGCGATCCCGGCGCCGAGGGCGCCCCCGGTGAAGACCGGCCACAGCCGCTCGATGCGGGCCAGCAGATCGCGGCGGCGGTCGAGCAGGAAGCCGAGACCGAATGCGGACCCGAAGGCGGTCAGGGCCGCCGCGTTCGGAACCAGTCCCGTGTCCGGGGTCGGGATGCCGAAGAAGGGCAGCCAGTTCGGCGCCATCCAGAGGGCGACGGCCGTCGGGCCAGCGAGGACGAGCGGCGTCCAGGGCCCGATCAGGGCGCCGGTGATCCGGTCGACGAACCGGCCCCAGCCGCCGTTGCGGTCCGCGATGGCGAACGGCGCGCGCAGGATAAGGGCGCCGACGTAGAGGAGCAGCAGGACCCACAGGAACCACAGATGGGTCAGGGGGAAGGTCTCGGCCGTCAACGGCGGCGGGGGCGGCCCGTCGGTCGGAATGGTTCCTCCGTTACGGATCGCCGCCATCCAGATCAGTCCGGCGATGATGGCGGCGAAGACCGGGGTCCAGAAGACAAGAAGCGGTCCGGCGATGCGGCTCAGCCGGTCCTTGATGAAGCCCAGGGCCCCGCGCCGTCCCAGCATCATGTGGGCGAACAGGCCGGCGATCAGGAAGAAGGTCGTCATCCGGAACAGGTGGATGGCGAAGAAGAGGGCGCTGGCGGCCGGCGAGCTGTCGGTGTCCGCGGCGATCCAGATCGGGACCGGGAAATAGGCCATGGAGGCGTGCAGGACCACGCCCAGAAGCAGGGCGATCCCGCGCAGGGCGTCGAGCCCGTGGAGCCGTTCGACCGGCTGGAGTTCAGATGTCGGCATGGAGCCCTCCCGGTTGGTTGAGAAGGCCGATCTACGATAGACTTGTTTAAGATGCAAACTTGTTTTTCGACAAGGATGCTCTCTTCCTGTTGCCAGGCGAATGGGGAGGGCGCGGGACAGCCGGGCCTCGCCCGGTGCTGAGATTGTTTTACCGTT
>JAAXIW010000139.1 GCA_012270135.1 Brevundimonas sp.
CGTCGCCGCGCGCGCCGGCGTCGACGGTCGGGCGAGCGCGGGGGTCGGGGCCGTAGCGATTGGCGACCTCGCAGGCCTCGGCGATGCTCCGTACACGGATGGCGCGGCCCTCGGTGAGGGATGCGCGGGCGACGGCGGCGCGGGGCAGGGCCTCGAGCTGACGCTCGACCGCGGCGAGAATGGCGTCGATGTTGGCGCGGCTGTCGGAGACGAGGATGACCTGGGCGTCGGCGTCGTGCTCGGCCTGGCTGAGCAGGTCGGCGGCGACGATCTGCGGGTCGGCGTCGCGGTCGGCGATGACCATCAGTTCCGAGGGACCAGCGGGCATGTCGCCGGCGGGGCCGCCGGCCAGGGCGGCGGCGTGTTTCTTAGCTTCGGCGACCCAGGCGTTGCCGGGCCCGAACAGCTTGTCGACGGGCGCGATCTCGCCGTCGTCGAACCCGGCGCCGAAGGTCAGGGCGGCGATGGCCTGGGCCCCGCCGATCAGCCAGAGGCCGTCGAGACCGGCCTCGCCCGCGGCGTAGATCATGGCGGGGTGGACGCCGCCGTCCTTCGCTGGCGGAGTGACCACGACGCGTTCGCCCACGCCGGCGACGGCGGCCGGGATGGCCTGCATCAGCAGGGAGGAGAACAGCGGCGCCGTGCCGCCCGGAACGTAGAGGCCGGCCGCGCCGATCGGCCGCCAGACGAGCCGGGAGCGCACGCCCGGGGTCGTCTCGATCCAGGGCGAGTCCTCGGGCCGGGTCGCCTGGTGGAAGACGCGGACGTTGTCGGCGGCGATGCGCAGGGCCCGGGTGGCGGTCGGCGGCAGGGCGTCGCGAGCGGCGGCGACAGCCTCCGGGGTGATGGCGATGCGGCGCGGCGCGAAGCCGTCGAGCTTCAGGCTCCAGTCGGCCACAGCGGCGCCGCCGCGCGTCCGCACGTCGTCGAGGATCTCGCGCACCACCTCTGCGACGCGGTTCTCCGTACGCCGGGCGGGGCGGGCGAGGGCCTCGCGGCGGCCGGCGGAGTCCAGGGCGTTCCAGTCGATCAGGCGCATCACATCATCTTCTCGATGGGGAGGACGAGTATGGCCGAGGCCCCGGCGGCCTTGAGCTTCTCCAGCGTCTCCCAGAACACCGCTTCCTGGCAGACGGCGTGGACGGCGACCGCGTCGTCCCGTCCGGACAGCGGCATGACCGTGGGCGACCCGGCGCCGGGCAGGATGGCGGTGATGGCGTCCAGCGCCGACCGGGGGGCGTTGAGCATCACGTATTTGGCGCCCTGCGATGAGACGACGCCGGCCATGCGCTCGATGATGCTGTCGAGCAGGGGCTGGAGCGATGGCTCGGCCGTGACGGGCGAGCGGATCAGCACGGCCTGGCTGTCCAGCACCGTCTCGCGGGCGCCGAGGCCGTTGGCCTCGAGCGTGGCGCCGGTGGAGACGAGGTCGCAGATGGCCGAGGCCAGCTTGAGGCGGGGAGCGACCTCGACGGCGCCGCGCATGGTGACGATGTCGGCGCGGACGTTCCGCTCTTCGAGGAAGCGGCGCAGGATCTTCGGATAGGAGGTGGCGACTCGCAGGCCCTCGAGCGAGGCCGGTCCGTCATAGGCCAGGGTCGGCGGGACGGCGATCTTCAGCGTGCAACGACCGAAGCCGAGCGGCATGATCACCTCGGCCGCCGGTCCGCCGTTGCGGGCTTCCTCGAGTACATTCTCCCCGACGATGCCGAGATCGCAGACGCCGTCGGCGACGAAGGTCGGGATGTCGTCGTCGCGGACGCGCAGCAGGTCTATGGGGTAGTTCTCGACCCGATAGAGCAGGTCGTTGTTCCCCTTGACCACGCGCAGGCCAGCGTCGCGGACGAGGTCGAGGCTGCGGTCGGCCAGACGGCCGGATTTCTGGACGGCGATGCGAAGCCGCCCCTGAACGGTGCTCATGATGTCTACTCAGGCTTTCAGGCGATCCAGCACGAGGCGGTAGCCCTGATGCGGCATTTCCTTGAGGAAGCGGGCGACCCGCACGACGGTGGTCGGGCTGGCCTGGGCTTCGGCGGCGATCTCGCGATACGACTTGCCGCCGGCGTCGAGCAGGCGGGCGACCTCCCAGCGCTCGGCGAAGGCGCGAAGTTCCGCCGGGGTGCACAGGTCGGCGAGGAAGGCGTCGACCTCGTCGCGCGACGTCAGCGACAGCAGGGCGTCATAGAGGGCGACGCGGCTGCGCGCCGTGACGGCGGCGTTGCGGGGGAGGGTGTCGATCATCTGCGTTCCACTATGGTGTAACAGTGGAACGGTCAAGCGATCTGTGGCGGAGGGCCACGGTTCGATCTATCTGCCTCTCATGAGCAAGGTTCTGATCATCGGCGCGGGGCATGCGGGCGGGACGGCGGCGGCGCTGTTGCGGCAGTACGGGCACGAGGGGCCCATCGTCCTGGCGGGCGAGGAGCCGGCGCCGCCGTATCAACGGCCGCCGCTGTCGAAGGCCTGGCTGAAGGGCGAGGCCGATCTGGAGGCGCTGCTGCTGCGGCCGGAGAGCTTCTACGCCGAGCATGACATCGAACTCAGGCTGGGCGTGACGGCGGCGGCGAGCGCCGCGGCCGCGCAGGCGGGCGCGTTCGCCGACGGG
>JAAXIW010000173.1 GCA_012270135.1 Brevundimonas sp.
CGCCCCCCGCCGGCCCGCCGCGAAGCCATCCTCGACCCCCGATGGCGACTCTGCCCACGCCGCCCCCCCGGGGCGCCGCCGATGGCGACCCTGTCGACTCCGCCACACCGTTTTTTCGAGTCGGTTGACCCTCCGCCGTCCTCTGCCACTGTCCGGCGTCGCCGCTTCCGGGAGCCCCTCATGATCCGCGCCGTCCTGCTGTCCACCGCCGCCCTCCTCGCGATAGCCGCGCCCGCCGCCGCCCAGGACGAGGCCGCAGCCCGGCGGATCCTCGAGCGGACGCCCCTGGTCGACGGCCACAACGACCTGCCCTGGGCGCTGCGCCAGCAGCACGGCAACGACCCCTTCGCCGTCGACCTGACCGCCAATCTCGACGACTCGACGGCCCTGCACACCGACATCCCGCGTCTGCGCGCCGGCGGCGTCGGCGGCCAGTTCTGGTCGGTCTACGTCCCCGCCAGCCTGACCCCGGTCGAGGCGGCCAAGGCCACCTTCGAACAGATCGATACCGTCAAGCGGATGGTCGCCGCCCATCCCGATGTGTTCGAACTGGCCACGACCGCCGATGACATCCAGCGCATTCACCGGCGTGGCAGGATCGCCTCCCTGATCGGCATGGAAGGCGGCTATTCGATCGCCGATTCCCTGGGCCTGCTGCGCGAGTTCCACGACGCCGGGGCGCGCTACATGACCCTGACCCATTCGGCCACCACCAGCTGGGCCGACAGCGCCACCGACGCCCCCAAATGGGGCGGCCTCAACGCCTTCGGCGAGGAGGTGGTCCGCGAGATGAACCGCCTCGGCATGATGGTCGACCTCAGCCACGTCTCCGAGGAGACGATGATGGACGCCATGCGGGTGTCCGAGGCCCCGGTGATCTTCTCCCACTCCTCGGCCCGGGGCGTGACGGGTCATGCCCGCAACGTGCCCGACAGCGTGCTGCGGATGATGCCGGAGGACGGCGGGGTGGTCATGGTCACCTTCGTGCCGGGCTTCGTCAGCGAGCCGGTGCGGGCCTGGGGCGCGGCCCGCTCGGCCGAGGACGCGCGGCTGAAGTCCCTGAACCCCGGCGATCCCGCCGCCGTCACGTCCGGCATGCAGGCGTGGATGGCGGCCAACCCCGCGCCGCGCGCCGGGATCGCCGACGTCGTGGCCCACATCCAGCACGTCCGCGACGTGGCCGGCATCGACCACGTCGGCCTCGGCGGCGACTTCGACGGCGTCGGCAGCCTGCCCGACGGGCTGTCAGGCGTGGACGCCTATCCCCGCCTGCTGGCCGCCCTGATGGCCAACGGCTGGAGCGAGGCCGACATCCGCAAGCTCGCCGGTGAGAACGTCCTGCGCGTCATGCGCCGCGTCGAGGCGGTGGCCGCCAGCAAGCGCGGAGAGCGCCCGAACCTGGCCCGCCTGCCGGAAGCCGGGGCGCCGGATTAGGCGAGGGATCAGGAACGGGTTCGCCTGATCCCCTCCCACAGTGCGATCCCCGCGCTGACGGACAGGTTGAGCGACCGCGCCTCCGGCCGGATCGGGATCACCACCCGGGCGTCCGCCGCCTCGTGCACGAAGTCCGGGGCGCCGGAAGATTCGCTGCCGAACAGCAGGATGTCGTCCGGCCGGAACGCGAATCCATCCAGCGGCGTCGCCCCCCTGGTCGTGAACAGCACCAGCCGGCCCGGCCCGCGGTCGCGCTGGAATTCGTTCCAGCCGGCGTGCCGCGTCATGTGCCCCAAGGGCCCGTAATCCAGCGCGGCGCGCTTCATCGCCCGGTCGTCGAAACGGAAACCGGCGGGCTCGATGACGTGCAGTTCCACCCCGAAACAGGCGCTCAGCCTGATGCAGGCGCCGACGTTCTGCGGAATGGCCGGTTGAAAAAGGGCGAGACGCATTCTAAGGCCCTCATACGCGCGGCCCGGGGGCTTGTCGCGGCTCGAATTGCGAGCGTTTCTCACGAAGCGTCAGCACATTGCGGCGATGCGCCGCAAAGCCGGGCCGGGTCAGCCTCCAGGGATTTCGCTAAGGAACGACAGCGTTGAAACGGCGCGCCGCGGGGCGACGCCGCCAACGGCTCAGGAGACGAATCGGTGGCTGCAGCCCAGGGCGATCCGAACCATCAGGATCCCAATCGTAGAGACTTCATCCACATCGCGGCCGGCGCGGCCGCGGTGGGGGCCGGAGCCATGGCCGCGTGGCCGCTGATCAATTCGATGAACCCGGCCGCCGACACCCTGGCGCTGTCGACCATCGAGTTCGACCTGACCAAGGTTCAGGAAGGCCAGCAGGTCGTCATCAAATGGCAGGGCAAGCCGGTGTTCGTGCGCTACCGCACCCCGGCCGAGGTCCAGGAGGCGCGCTCCGTGTCGATGAGCGCGCTGAAGGATCCGCAATCGGACGCCGAACGCGTCAAGGACGGCCACCAGCAGTATCTCGTCGTGATCGGTTCGTGCACCCACCTGGGCTGCGTGCCGACCTTCGGTTCGGGTGACTACGGCGGCTGGTTCTGCCCCTGCCACGGCTCGCACTACGACACCTCGGGTCGGATCCGTAAGGGCCCGGCGCCGAAGAACCTCGTCGTTCCGGAGTACGCCTTCGTCTCCGACAC
>JAAXIW010000172.1:0-2082 GCA_012270135.1 Brevundimonas sp.
CGCCTCGCCCAGATCGGCGTGATCCTTGGCCGGGCCCGACTTGCGCGGTTCGCCCCAACGGCCGGTCTCGACATTGCCCGCCTCGTCCTCGCCGTCCGGCACATCCTCGGCGGCCAGGTTCTTCAGCCCCGCCAGAATGTCGCGCAGCTCGCGGCCCTTTTCGGCCTCGACGGCCTCCTGCGCCGCGATCTCGCCCTTCAGCCCCTCGACCTCGGCCTTCAGCCGCTCGGCCTCGGCCATGTCCTTACGGCCCATGGCCGCGCCGATGGCCTTGGACGCCGCATTGCGCTTCGACAGGGCGTCCTGCCCCGCCGTCTGGGCGGCCCGCAGGTCGCGATCCAGCTCCAGAATACGGTCCACCGTCGCCTGCGCATCCTCCACCCCGCGCGCGGTCCAGCCCGCCACATAGGTGTCGCGGGTGTCACGGATGGCTCGGATATCGTGCATGGTCGGTCTTCGTCTTCGGGGAGGAAGCGATGCTCTAACCCCCCACGCGGAGTCGGGCAAACCCCCTCGCCCATCCCGACTGCCTATTCCCTACTGCCTGTTGCCTCCCCTTACGCTACCCTCCCGAATCCATGCCCATCCGCCGCCTCCCCCCCGAGACCGTCAACCGCATCGCCGCCGGCGAGGTGGTCGAGCGCCCGGCCAGTGCCGTCAAGGAACTGGTCGAGAACGCCCTCGACGCCGGCGCCACCCGCATCGAGGTGCAGATCGAGGGCGGCGGCCTGACCCGCATCCTGGTCGCCGACGACGGGCACGGCATGGCCCCGGACCAGCTGGAACTGGCCATCGAGCGCCACGCGACGTCAAAGCTCGAGCCCGATGACGCCGGCGATGTCGACCTGCTGCGCATCCACACCCTCGGCTTTCGCGGCGAGGCCCTGCCCTCCATCGGCTCGGTCGCCCGGCTGACGCTGACCAGTCGCCCACAAGCGGGTGGCGACGCCCATGCCCTGCGCGTCGAGGGCGGCCGCGTCACCCCGCCCGGCCCCGCCGCCTTCCCCGGCCCGCACGGCACCCGGGTCGAGGTGCGCGACCTGTTCTACGCCACCCCCGCCCGGCTGAAGTTCATGAAGTCCGAGCGCGCCGAGGCCATGGCCATCGCCGAGGAACTGCGCCGCCAGGCCATGGCGCATGAGGCCGTCACCTTCGCGCTGGACGTCGAGGGTCGCTCCGTCCTGCGCCTGCCCGCCGAACATCCGGGGGATGAGGGGCGCCTCCGCCGTCTGGCCGCCATCCTCGGTCGCGATTTCGAGGCCAATGCCCTTCTGGTCGACCACACCCGCGATGAGGTCCGCCTGTCGGGCTTTGCGGGCCTGCCCACCTATTCGCGCGGCAACGGCCAGCACCAGTATCTGTTCGTCAACGGCCGCCCGGTGAAGGACCGCCTGCTGCAGGGCGCCCTGCGCGGCGCCTATGCCGACTTCCTCGCCCGCGACCGCCACCCCGCCGCCGTCCTGTTCCTCGAGGTCGATCCGCTCAAGGTCGACGTCAACGTCCACCCGGCCAAGTCCGAGGTCCGCTTTCGCGACGCCGCCCTGGTGCGTGGCCTGATCGTGGGCGGCCTGCGCCACTCCCTCGCCGCCGCCGGCCACCGCGCCTCCACCACCGTCGCCTATCAGGCCCTCACCGGCTTCACCGCCCACACCGGCATCGGCCCCCAGAACGGCTCGGGGCCCGTCAGCCAGCCGCAGCCCACCGGATGGAGCGGCTGGGATGCCTGGGCCGCCCCCGCCACCCAAACCGCGCAAATCATCCCCGGCCTCTCCGACCGCTCCGGCCGCGTCGAGCCCGCACCGCACGCCCCTCCACCCACGCCCATCGCCACGCCCCTGCCCCATCCCTCGCCGACCCAGTCTTCTGCCTTCGACCTCCCCTTCAGTGAGGATGCGTAGGTGATTTGGCTGTTCTTTGATTATAACATACTGCACCAGAACTCTGTGATGGTCTGATCCTGACGATTATAAAAATATGAACCTGACAACGAAGAGGAGAGTATAGAGCTCGGTGGTAGCCGTATGATTAAAATAAAGGGGGGGGGGGGGGTGTGGGGGGGGGGGGGGGAGGTGTGGGGGGGGG
>JAAXIW010000172.1:2092-2597 GCA_012270135.1 Brevundimonas sp.
AGCCCGCACCGCTCGCCACTCACCCCTCGCCATTCGCCACTCCCGGCGAAGCCGACCCCATGGACCTCCCCCTCGGCGTCGCCCGCGGCCAGCTGCACGGCACCTATATCGTCGCCCAGACCCGCGACGGCCTGGTCCTCGTCGACCAGCACGCCGCCCATGAGCGCCTCGTCTATGAGCGGATGAAGGCCCAGATGGAGGGCGGCGGCGTCACGCGGCAAGCCCTGCTGGTGCCCGAGGTGGTCGAGCTGGACCCCGCCGAGGCCGAGCGTGTCACCGACCGCGCCGGGGAACTGGCCGAGCTGGGTCTGGTGGTCGAACCCTTTGGCGCCGGCGCCGTCCTGGTCCGCGAAGTCCCCGCCCTGCTCGGCCGCGTCGATGCCGCCGGCCTGGTGCGCGACATCGCCGACGACCTCTCCGAACACGGCGCGGCCCTCGCCCTCAAGGAACGCCTCGGCGAGGTCTGCGGCACCATGGCCTGCCACGGCAGCGTCCGCGCCGGCCG
>JAAXIW010000290.1 GCA_012270135.1 Brevundimonas sp.
GTCCTTCTCCTCCACGACCCTGACCAAGGCACGCCAGTCCAGGCTCTGTTCGCCAATAGCATAGGTCATCCGCAGACCGTTCTCGTCGAAGGTCCACCGGCTGGCCGCATCGCCGAGCGGCGTCGCCTCGCTCACCCGGCTGATCCGATGAGCGCCGATCAGGCCCACAGCCAGGTGAATGTAAAGCGCCGCGCCCGAGCACACGGCGATCCAGAGGAATGCGTGCGGCGTCGCCAACGACCAGGCCACGGCCAGAGTGATCAGAAACAGGGAGACAAACGCGAGACGGGCGGCGAAGCCCCACCAGCGCACCATCGGCCAGGCCTGAAAGACCGGCCGCATCTCCCGCCGCGTCTGGCGGACGCCGTCGACCTCGATCACCGCGAAAGTTGCCCGTCCAGCCGCTCCACCAACGCCGCATAGACCTCGCCCGCGGTCTTCACCGTGGCCGGGTCGATCCGCTCCATGGTGTCGTCGGCGGAGTGGATCAGCTGGAACACCTGGGGGACGAAGCCCTCGGCCAGGCCGTTGGCCTCGCCGCCGTTGAAGGCCAGCCACATCTGGTGGGCGCCGACCTCGTCCTGGAAGCCGAGCGAGACCACCGGGGCGCCGGCGGCGGAGAAGGCGCGGTCGTCGGACGGCGGATAGACCGGATAGCCGACGCACTGCATGGCGCGTTCGGCGCAAAGCTCCTGCACCGCGCGGGTGACGAAGGCGGACTGGTCGCCGTTGTTCTGGCCGTACATCATCGTGTCGCCATAGCCGGCCACGTCGGAGTTCACGACGGCGGCCACATTGGCCAGGCCGTGCGCCTCGATCCATTTGCGCGCACCGATCAGGCCCAGCTCCTCCTGGTCGAGCAGGATGACGCGGACGCGGTGGTTCAGGTCCTTGCCGCGCAGGATCTTCGCGGCCTCGATGACGCCGACGACGGAAGCAGCGTTGTCGACCACGCCGTGAGACATGGTCCCGTCGCGCAGCTTCACGGCGTCGTAGTGGGCGGTGAGCAGGATTTCGCGCGGGCCGTCGCCGATGGTGACGACGACGTTGCGCCCCTCCATCTCGCCGGTCTGGCGGTTGCCGCCGACGAAGGTTTCGACCATCGGCTCGAAGCCGGCGGCGCGGAGTTGGTCCACGACCACCTGGGTGCGGGCCTCGTTCGACGGCTGCACGAAGGCGGCGACCTGGGCGCGGAGATCGACCTCCTGCGCGGCGGCGGGCATGGCGATGGCGAGAAGGGCCGCGGCGGCGGCGAGACTACGGAACAGCATGGAACCCCCTGAAAGACCGGACGCCATGGCTAGCGCGGCTGTCGGTCCAGCGCACCTTAAAAGGCTGAGAGGTTCTAGCTCTTCAGCCGCCAGCCGGAGCGGAACACCAGCCAGCAGGCCACAGCCATGCCGACGGTGAGGGCCGCGCTCATGACCACGCCGACCCACAGGGCGCTCTCGGCCTGACCGATGAAGCCGTAGCGGAAGCCGTCGATCAGATAGAAGATCGGGTTGAAGTGGCTGATCGTGGCGAACGGCTCGGGCAGGCGCTCGACCAGGTAGAAGGTGCCGCTCAGGAAGGTCATCGGCATGATGACGAAATTCTGGACGGCGGCGAGCTGGTCGAACTTCTGGGCCCAGAGGCCGGCGAAGACCCCGAGCATGCCCATGATCAGACAGGCCAGACCGCCGAACCAGACGATGGCGGCGACGTCGGCGATCCCCAGACGGGCGAACGGCAGCACGCAGACGGCGGTGACCAGGCCGACCACGAGGCCGCGCGTGGCGGCGCCGAGGGCGAAGCCGATGGTCAGCTCAAGCGGGCTGAGCGGCGGGGTCAGGAAGTCGGTCGCCGTATTCATCACCTTGGCCTGGATCAGGCTGGACGAGGCGTTGGCGAAGGCGTTGTTGCGCATGGCCATCATGATCAGGCCGGGGGGCACGAGCTCGGCGAAGGGCGTGCCGTGCAGCGGCGGTCGCGAGCCCTGAAGGGCGACCACGAAGACCATCATGTAGAGCAGGGTCGGCACCACCGGCCCGGCCACCGTCTGGGCCCCGACCTTCCAGAAGCGGCGGACCTCGCGCAGGTACAGGGTGCGCACCCCGATCCAGTTGACGCCCGGATAGCTGCGTGGCTGAGGCAGCCCGGAGGGACGGGTCGAGGTCAGGTCGGTCATGCGGAGGCAGATGCGCTGGCGGGGGCGCGTGTGCAAGGGGCCGAGAGGCAGGAGGCGGCGCCCGCGCTCCGTTAACCACCCCACATCTGGTTTCTGTGGACGGACCGATTCGCACATATTGCGTCTGTTAGGGTCTGGTTTACGATTAGTGGTAGGTCGCGACCCCGGGAGGGCAGTCCCGACCCCATATATTGAATCCGAGACCCCGGAGGGTGGCATGACCGCAGGCTGGACCGAAGACCGCGTCGGCGCGCTGAAGAAGCTCTGGCTGGAAGGCCAGTCGGCGAGCCAGATCGCCAAACAGCTGGGCGGCGGCGTCACCCGCAACGCCGTCATCGGCAAGGTGCACCGCCTGGGCCTGTCGGGCCGGGCCGCCCCGTCGCAGCCGGCCCGCGCCACCTTCCGCCCGACGCGTCCGCGCCC
>JAAXIW010000171.1:0-1915 GCA_012270135.1 Brevundimonas sp.
CCGGCGCCGGACCTGTCGTTCCTGAGGACCGCGGAGCGCGAGCAGCCGCGGCGGCTGTCGACGGCGGCGCTGGAGACCCTGGCCATCATCGCCTACCACCAGCCCTGCACCCGGGCCGAGATCGAGAGCGTGCGCGGGGTCAGCCTGTCCAAGGGGACGCTGGACCTGCTGCTGGAGCTGGGCTTCGTGCGGCTGAAGGGGCGGCGGCGGACGCCGGGCCGGCCGGTGACCTATGCGACGGCGGACAAATTCCTCGAGCATTTCAGCCTGTCGAGCCTGTACGACCTGCCGGGCGTGGCCGAGATGAAGGCGGCGGGGCTGCTGGACCTGTCGATCCCGGTCGGCTTCGAGGTGCCGGACCCGTCGCGGGCCGGGGACGACGAGGACGAGACGCCGCTGCTGCCGGGCGAGGAGGACTCGCCGGAGTTCGCGCAGGATTTCGTGGCGGAGGACTAACCACGACGGGGTGTCGCAATCCCCGGAAAGCCTCGCTATGACGCTGCGATGATCGCGCGCCTTCGTCCCGTTCCGTTCGACCTCGGTCCCGTCCACTTCGTCGGCATCGGCGGCATCGGGATGAGCGGCATCGCCGAGATCATGCTCAAGATCGGCTATTCGGTGCAGGGCTCCGACGCCAGGGCGTCGGCGAACACCGAGCGGCTGGAGAAGCTGGGCGCGCGGATCTTCATCGGGCACGACGCGGCCCATGTCAGCGACGGCGTTTCGGCGGTGGTCTATTCGACGGCGGTCAAGGCGACCAATCCGGAGATGGTGGTCGCCCGCGAGCGGCGCATTCCGCTGGTGCGGCGGGCCGAGATGCTGGCCGAGCTGATGCGGCTGCAGTTCTCGATCGCGGTCGGGGGGACGCACGGCAAGACGACCACGACCTCGATGGTGGCGGCCATTCTCGACGCCGGCGGGCTGGACCCGACGGTGGTCAACGGCGGCATCATCAACGCCTACGGGACGAATGCGAAGGTCGGCGACGGCGACTGGATCGTGGTCGAGGCCGACGAAAGCGACGGCAGCTTCCTGCGGCTGAAGTCGACGGTGGCGATCGTCACCAATATCGACCCCGAGCATCTGGACCACTACGGCGACTTCGACGGGGTGCGGAAGGCGTTCGTGGACTTCGTCGAGAACATCCCCTTCTACGGCTTCGCCGCCGTCTGCCTCGACCATCCCGAGGTGCAGCGACTGGTGGCCTCGATCGATAACCGGCGGCTGGTGACCTACGGGATCAATCCGCAGGCCATGGTGCGGGCGGACGCCGGCGAGATGGGGGCCGACGGCTGCCGCTTCGACGTGGTCATCCAGGGGCGGGGGCTGGCGGCGCTGGCCGCACCGACGCGGGTCACGGGGCTGCACCTGCCGATGGCGGGCTGGCACAATGTCTCGAACGCCCTGGCGGCGATCGCCGTGGCGCGCGAGCTGGACGTGTCGGACGAGGCGATCCGGGCCGGGCTGGCCGGGTTCGGCGGGGTGCGGCGGCGCTTCACCACCACCGGCGTGGTCGGCGGGGTGCGCATCGTCGACGACTACGGCCACCACCCGGTCGAGATCGCGGCGGTGCTGAAGGCGGCGCGGCAGGTGGCCCGGCGGGGCGAGGAGAGCGGCCGGGTCATCGCCGTGGTCCAGCCGCACCGCTACACCCGGCTGCGCGACCTGATGGAGGAGTTCTCGACCTGTTTCTCGGACGCCGACAGCGTCATCGTCGCCGACGTCTATGCCGCCGGCGAAGCGCCGCTGGAGGGGGTGGACAAGGACGCGCTGGTCGAGGGCATCCGCCGCTTCGGACACCGGTCGGTGCAGGCGCTGGAGAGCCTCGAGGCCCTGCCGGGCGTGGTCGCGGCGGAGGCGAAGCCGGGGGATCTGGTGGTGCTGCTGGGGGCCGGCGACATCACCCAGTGGGCCT
>JAAXIW010000171.1:1925-2583 GCA_012270135.1 Brevundimonas sp.
CAGCTGGAGGGGCTGGGTTGAGCGAGGAGAGCCAGGCGCTCGTCAGGGCGCTGCACCCGCCGGGCGTGCCGGGCGAGGACGATGACGTCCGATTCTACGGCAGCAATCAGCGCGAGACGCTCGCGCATTACCGGCTGCTCTTTCCGGAACTGATCAGCTATCGCGGCGGACTGTTCGTGGAACGGCAGTTCGACAAACCGCTCGTCGACAGCCTGTTCGACCAGGCGGAGTTCGATACAGGCGAGTCTCCCATCGCGACGGCCGAGGAGACCATCAACAGCGTCGGACTGCTGAACGAAGGCGAAGAAGCGTTCGATCCAGCCGTGGCGGAGGCGAATGCGGAAGCGATCGGATGGGTCTGGAAGCGCTGGCTTCGGGAGACCTACGAGGTCGAGATCGAGGTGGTGACGGCCATCGTCGACGCCGACCAGTGCTACGTGACCTTCCGTTCCATTCAGAGCCCGGAGCCGCAGACTTGAGCTGGCGTGACTCTCTTCCCGCCGTTCGCGGCAAGCTGTTGCGCGACGAGCCGCTGGGGCCGTTCACATGGTTTCGGGTCGGCGGAAACGCGGATGCGCTGTTCATACCGGCGGACCCCGACGACCTCGCCGACTTCCTGAAGGCGCTGGATCCGGCGGTGCCGGTGACGGTGCTGGGC
>JAAXIW010000230.1 GCA_012270135.1 Brevundimonas sp.
GCTGAAGACCCTGCACGGATCGGCCATGGCCTCGGCCAACGAGGACCGCGAGATGCTGGAGGCTCCGCCGCGCGGCGAGGATCCGTCGGCCGGGCCCGTGGTGGTGCCGCGCGCCATGCTGAAGACCGTCATCGCCCCGCGCGTCGAGGAGACGCTGGAGCTGCTGCGCGACCGGCTGCGCAACGCCGGCGTGGGGCTGGAGCCGGGGGCCGGACTGGTGCTGACCGGCGGGGCCAGCCAGCTGAACGGCGTGCGCGAACTGGCGGTGCGGGTGTTCGACCGGCCGGTGCGGCTGGGCAAGCCGCAGCGGGCCCCGCACCTGGCCGACGCCGCCTCGGGCCCGGCCTTCTGCTCGGCCGCCGGGGTTCTGCTGCGCGCCGCCTATGGGCCGCGCGAAGCGGTATCGGCCCGCAAGCTGATGTCGCGACAGATCACCGCAGCCGACGCGCCCCGTATGCACAGGGGTGGAATTGTGGCGCGGGCGGCCGGCTGGCTGCGGGAAAATCTGTAGAAAAGCCAAGGCCCGCGGGCGTCCGCGGCGAAGATGTCCGCCGTTTCATTCGCGTGGCCGGACTGTGTCCAGATTGTTACAGACCCGGCCCTGATTGGCCGCTTGCCCGCCACATTGTCTTGCCGCAGCGGGCTTTGCTGATAGCGTGCCAATCCGAAGCAGAGTCCGTCGCGAGACGGGCGACGCATCTCGCATTCATCACCGGTTGGGGCCCAATCACATGCTTCTCAAGCGAAAGTTTCTCTTCGGCACTACGATCCTCGCGGGCGTAATGGCCGCCGCGGCTCCGGCCCTGGCTCAAAACGCCCAGGTTCCTGGCGTCGCCGTCACCGGCCAGCAAGGCCAGGAGGCGACCGAGATTGAAGAGGTCGTCGTCACCGGTTCGCGTATCCGCCGCGATCCGGTCAACTCGCCGACCCCGCTGATCCAGGTCGAGCGCGAAGACCTGCTGAGCACCGGTCAGGCGACCGTGATCGATTATCTGGCCACCATCCCGGCCCTGTCGAACTCGCTGGTTCCGTCGGACACCACGGGCTCCAACCTGAACGACGGCGGTCTCGAGTTCGCCAACCTGCGCTCGCTGGGTTCGATCCGCACCCTGACCCTGATCGACGGCCGCCGCCACGTCGGTTCGCAGGCCGGCACCCTGCAGGTCGACGTTTCGACCATCCCGCGTCTGCTGATCGAGAACATCGAGATCATCACCGGCGGCGCGTCGTCGGTCTACGGCGCCGACGCCGTCTCGGGCGTGCTGAACTACATCCTGCGCAAGGACTTCGAAGGCCTCGAGATCGACGCCAACTGGGGTCAGCTGGTCAAGGGCGGCGACGCGGACACCCGTCGTCTTTCGGTCCTCGCCGGCGTCAACCTGCTGGACGACCGCCTGAACATCTACGCTCACGGCGAGTACGAGCGGGCTGAAGAGGTCTACGGCGAGCACATCGACTGGATCGGCCGCAGCCGGGTCGCGCTCGGCATCGACGCCGACCCGACCAACCCGATCCTCGGGCCGGTCAACGACGGCTTCATCGACGTGGCCGAGTTCTACGGCGCCCGCCGCCTGGACCGCCCGCAGTGGGGTTCGACCACCCTCGCCAACATGGCGCGCCCGAGCCGTCTCGACGATCCGGACGTGCCGTTCGCCAACTGCCCCGGCCTGTCGACCTCGTCGAACTGCTTCGTCGTCGATCCGGCGTACACCTACTGGTACGATGGTCCGACGGCGCGCCTCGCCAACTTCGGCCAGCGGATCGGCGTCACCGGCGCCAACCGTCCGTGGAACATCGGCGGCGACGGCGAGCCGGCCGGCATGACCAGCTTCGACCAGCGGTCGCGCTTCCCGTCGCAGGAAGCCGAGCGCTACCAGGCCGGCCTGACCTTCCAGGTGACGGACAACATCGAGTTCTACGCTGAAGGCAAATACACCACCGAAGACACCTTCGACGTCGGCCAGAAGTCGTTCTGGGACATCTTCATCACCGACGCCGGCTTCGGCGGCGGCCTCAACAGCGGCAGCAACGTCGGACCGGGCTGGATCAACGGGACGTCGCAGTTCTCGACCCGCACCGACAACGCCTTCCTGCCGGCCAACGTCGCGACGGCGATCCAGAACAACACCTTCGTCCGCTACAACGCCGCCACGGCCAACGCCGACGGCACGGTGGCCAACCCGGCGCAGTTCGCGCCGATCGCCGACCACCGCGGCTTCGGCATCGACCGCAACCAGACCAACAACCGCGAGGTCACCCGCTGGGTGGCGGCGCTGGAAGGCAACTGGGACAGCGTCTCCTTCATCGACAACGTGAACTGGACGCTGTCCTACGTTTACGGCGAGATGAACAACGTCAACAAGGAAGTGGGGCCTGACGCCATCCGCTTCGGCCATGCGATGGACTCGGTCGTCGACTTCGCCGGTGAAGTGAACGGCACCCCGGGCGAGATCGGCTGCCGCGTGCAGCTTCTGAACGCCCGCGGCATCGCCGTGATCGAGCAGAACCCGAACACGGCCACCACGGTCTACCCGGATCCGAACACCCAGCCGGAAATCGCGGGCGGCGTGCCGCTG
>JAAXIW010000101.1 GCA_012270135.1 Brevundimonas sp.
ATCAAGCCACCCGGGCCGCCCGCGCCGGACAGGAACTGCTTCAGGCCTCGGGCGATGTCATCACACGTCGGCTCGAGATCGTCGCGGACGGGTTCCGCGACCCTCTGAAGGCCGACCTGCGTGAGATGAGTCTGATGGGATCCGAAAAGGTCGAGGCGCTGACCGCCTCGGCCAGCGCCGGCCTGAACGGCGCGATGAGTTTGGCCGCCACGACCGCCGCCCTCGCCGCGCGCGAGACGGCGGCGGCGCAGGGAGCGCTCAACGCTGTGCTGAAGGCCGGCAGCCCGGCCGAGGCCGCCCTGGCCCAGGGCCGCTGGATGACGGCCGCCATGGGCCGGGCGGTGAGCGACGGCTGGGTCTTCGGCGCCTCGATGATGAAGCTCCAGGCCGACGCCCTCGCTCCTATCCACGCCGCCGCCATGGCCAATGCCAAGCGGCTGAAGCGCTAGCCAGACCTATCGGAACGGGGGCTCGTCGAAGGCGCGGAGCTTGCGGGAGTGCAACCGCGCGCCCTCGGCCCGGAGCAGGTCGACCGCCTGGATGCCGATCTGCAGATGCTCCGAGATCGAGCCCTCGTAGAAGCGGTTGGCCTGACCCGGCAGTTTGATCTCGCCGTGCAGAGGCCGGTCGGAAACGCACAGCAGCGTCCCGTAGGGCACGCGGAAGCGATAACCTTGGGCGGCGATGGTGGCGCTTTCCATGTCGATGGCCACGGCCCGGCTCTGGTTGAAGCGCTGGGCCGACTTGGAATAGCGCAGCTCCCAATTGCGGTCGTCGGTGGTCACCACCGTGCCGGTGCGAAGGCGGCGCTTGACCTCCTCCCCAGGCGCGCCGGAGACCATCTTGGCCGCGTCATAGAGGGCGCGCTGCACCTCGGCGATGCTCGGGATCGGGATGTCCGGCGGCAGCACGGCGTCCAGCACGTGGTCGTCACGCAAATAGGCGTGGGCCAGCACATAGTCGCCGATCACCTGGCTGTCGCGCAGGCCGCCACAGTGGCCGATCATCATCCAGGCGTGGGGCCGGGTCACCGCCAGGTGGTCGCAGATGGTCTTGGCGTTGGAGGGACCGACGCCGATGTTGACCAAGGTGATGCCGTTCCAGCCCGGCGCCGTCAGGTGATACGCCGGCATCTGGTGCTTCTTCCAGGCCGCGTCCATCACCGCCTGTTCGGGATTGGGCGTGTCGCGCGTGATGACCACCCCGCCGGCGCACGACAGCGTCTCGTAGGGGCTGTCCGGATCCGCCAGCTGAGCGCAGGCCCAGCGCACAAATTCGTCCACGTACCTGTTGTAATTGGTGAACAAAATATAGGACTGCACGTCCTCGACCGGGGTCCCGGTGTAGTGCCGCAACCGGGCCAGCGAGAAGTCGGTTCGCAGGCCGTCGAACTGGGCCAGCGGGAAGTCCTCGCCGAGGTCGAACAGTCCGTCGGAGATCTCGTCGCCGATATGAGCCAGGTCAGTGGTCGGGAAATAGCGGGCGACGGCGGCGGTCTGGCTGCGGTCCAGCGCCACGTCGGAGCCGTCCATCACATAGGGGAACGGAATTTCCTGGTCCGACGGGCCGACGTCGAAGGTCGCGCCGTAGTCGGCCTCGAGCAGGCCGAGCTGCTCGGTCAGATAGGGACGGAACAGCTCCGGCCTGGTGATGGTGGTGGCGTAGACGCCGGGCCGCGACAGCCGGGCATAGGAGCGGGGCGCCAGATTGGCGGGCCGCTCTCCGAACCAGCTGACGCGCAGCTGCGGATAGGAGAACAGTCCGCGCGCGCGGGCTTCAGGGTCGGGCCGCTCGCCCGTGGCGAGGAAGGTTCGCACCGCCTCGCGCAGGTTGGTCACGGCTTCATTGTAGAGGGTTTCGAGGCGGTCCAGCGCCGCCCGTGCTGTCATCGTGTCTGTCATGGCCCCAGATAACGGAAGAAGATGACAATGGCGAGGCTTCGCCGGGTCAGGCCAGCTCCCGTCGCAGGAAGGCCGTGACGTCCTCCAGCACGGGCGCCTTCTTGCGGAACAGCGGCGAGAAGGTCGCGATCAGGTCGGCGTGGTTGAGGCCCGGGTAGAGTGTGGCTTCGCAGCGCCCGCCGGCCGCGACCATTCGCTCGCACAGGATCGTCGTATCCTCCGCGTGCACCACCTCGTCATCCGTTCCGTGGCCCAGCCACAGCGGCGGCGCGTCCGGGCGCACAAAGGTAACCGGCTGGGTCAGGGTCAGGTCGGGGGCCCGCCCGAAGGCATTGATCGAAGCGGCCACGTCGAGCGGCAGGAAGTCGTACGGCCCCGCCAGACCGGCGGCCGCCTTGATCAGACCCGGCGCGCCGGCGGCGGCCATGTAACGACGGTCCAGCGCGATCATGGTCGCAAGATGGGCCCCGGCCGAATGCCCGATGACGCCCAGCCGGGCCGGGTCGCCGCCCCAGTTCGCGGCCAGTTGGCCCGCGCGCGCCGTCGCAGCCGCCGCGTCCTCGATGAAGCCGGGGAAGCGCACCGTCGGAACCAGGCGGTAGTCCGGCACGGCGACCACGAATCCCCGCGCCGCCAACGCGTGCGCCGCCCAGCCATAGTGGGCGCGCGAGCCGGAATCCCAACCGCCCCCGTAGAAGAACACCAAGACCGGCCAAGGCGTCGCGGACGCCGCCGTTGGAACCAGCACATCCATCCGCTGGCGCTGATCCTCGCCATAGGGGACGCCGGTCGCCAGCCGTTTTGCGCCCCGGTCGCGCGGCCCGAGCGCGTTCAGGGCGGCGAGAGGGGAGCAGGCTGCCACCAAGGCGGCGGCGGCGGGCGCGAGGAATCCTCTTCGGGTCATCAGGTCTCGTATCCGTCGAACGGCCGACAGGATACGCACGAAGACGCCGTTCGGCTCAATCACCGGGCCGACGAGATCAGCGCGCCGCAGTTGGCGTCGTCGGCCAGTCCCGGATCGACGAAGGCCGCCAACGCCGCGAACGGGTTGACCAGGGCGCCGATAAGGCCGCCCACTCCAGCCTGGGCCGCCACGGCGCCCCGGTCGACGTCGACCTTCGGGGCGGTGAGGGGGCCCTGCACCAGGATCGGGGCCCAGAGGCGAACCAGCCGTGGCTCCTTCGTCTCGCCATCGATGCGGAGGTTCATCGTCTCGGCGCCAAGGTCGATCGTGCCGCTGCCCTGCGCCACCACCGGCGTCGTATCGACGACGAAGGTCTTCGCCGTCGCGATGCCGCCGCTCACCGTAAAATCGGCCACGGCGCAGCGGATCTCCGACATGGAGTCGTCGTCCAGCTTGAACAGGCCGGCGAGGACGTGAACGCCCATCAACTCGGCGAAGGCGGCGCGCATCCGGCCCTGGGGCACCACCAGGCTGACGGTCCCCTTCGAGCTGGCGGCGAAGTCGTGCACCGAGGCCCCCGGCCCCTCCAGCCGGGCCCGACCGAGGGCCTGACCGGTGACGGTCGCGACTCCGTCGCGAGCCGGAATGATCGATTCCAGCGGATAGCCGCGCAGGCGAAAATCGATGGCGCTGTATGGCGTGTCGCGCGTCGCGTTGATCTTCGCCGTGCCGCGCAGTTCGCCGCGGTTGAAGGAGAAGGCCACCGGATCGAGATCGAGCACGCCGCTCCTCAGGTCCGCGCCGATATCAACCTGGCGGATGTCGAGGTCGTTTCGCTTCACGCGCGCCGCCCGGTAGCGCAACGTCCCGTCCATGACCCGCAGCCGCTCGACGTTCAGCGGCGCATTGGGCAGCAATCGACCCGGCGCACCCGACGATGCCACTGTATTGCCGCCGGCCGTGACCCGGGGCTCGGCGCCGAGCACGGCCAGCAGATCGTCGATGTCGAGCAAGCGGGATCGCAGTTCGGCGTCAACCCGCCGCCGATCGCCGGCCTTGTCGACCACGACATTCCCCGACAGATCGGACGACCCGACCCGGCCGGTGAAATCGGCGAAGGTGAATTTGGCGTCGTCGCGGGTCAGCCTGCCCGCCAGCCGGTAAGGCGGGGTGTTCGGCGTCGTGACGCCGGTCAGCAGATAGATGTCGGCGAGATCCCGCCCCTGCAGACGCAGGGTGGCGTTGAACTGGCCGAGGTCGAAGGGCCGGGTGATGGACCCGTCGGCGATCAACCGCGTACCCACGCCGGCGATTTCGCCGTGGAAGGTATAGGGCCGGTCGCGGCGAATGTTGATGAAGGGGCCGCCCCGGATCAGCACGGTCAAGGGCGTGCCGTTGATCGTGCCCTTGCCATCCAGATGGAAGCCCGCCTGCTCGTCGGACCCTTCCCGCGCATTGATCGTGGCTTCGAGCCGGATGTCGCGGCCCTGTTCGTCGAGAGATACCTGCCCGTCCTCGATCAGCAGCCGGTTGATCGGCGGGAGCTTCAGCGCCTCCCCGGTGTCCGGCGCGTCGGGATCCAGCCGCCAGCTCTGTCGCCCGTCCGCGGTCGCAATCAGAACCGCCCGGGGTCGAGTTATGGCGACGAGCGGCATCTCGACATGACCGGTCAGCAGGGCCCGTAGCCGGACCGAGGCGCGCAGATCCTCGACCGTCAGCGTATCCTCCTCGCGGGCCCAGTCGGGACCGCCGATGCGCAGTCCGCGCACATGGGCGGACGGCGTCCAGCTGAGCAGGTTCACATCGAGGTCGCCGTTGAGCTGAATCTCGCGATCGTAGCGCGCCGACGCCCAGCGACCGATCGGACCGCGCAGCAAGTTCCAGTCGAACATCAACAGAAACAGTATGATGCTGGCGACCAGCAGCAGGGTGACGGCGGCGGCGACCTTCTCCGGCAGGCCCGGCAGGCGAGCCGCCGCGTAAACGGGGTCGTTCGCCACGACCCAGTCGCGCCAGAGCCGCGCCCTGGCGCCGGCCGGGACGAGGGCCCGGTCTCTCACGACCAGCCAGTTCGGGTTGTCTTTCAGGGGGATACGCAAGGGACATCGCTCCGTCGAAGCCCTTCAACGCGCGAAGGCTCGGAAAGGCCCAGACGGCCTCCGCAAGCGTGTTTGTAAAATTTCATACTTCGAACTGTCGTATAACATTTACATTTCGCGGGATCGGCGCATCATTCGCTCCAAGGCCCGAGCATTTTCGGGCGAGATGGAGGTTGTCATGCGCACCATCCGTACTCTTGGCGCCGCAGGATTGGCCGTCGGCATGGTCCTCTCCGCCGCCGCCCCCGCCGCGGCGATCGATCAGCCGCGGTCTTCCGACCTCCAGCGGGCGGACCGGCCCGTCCTGATCTGCGACACGGACGCGGCCACCCGCCGGGCGTTCACGCGCGAGCACGGCGCGGCGCCGGTATTCATCACGGCCGAGGAGGCGTTGAGGGTCCGGCCGTCCGATCCGGCCTGGAACGCGCCTCGCTGCATGACCGAGCGGGAGTACGCGAAACTGCGCGACGCCTCCGTCGCCCAGGCCCGCGTTCCCTGATTCATGGCGGATGTGAGAAGGGGCGCATACCCGAGGTATCGCACCTTCCGCATGAGATAGCGCCGGCGCAGGCCACGGGGTTGAGGGGTTTGGGGAGCCCGGCGGTACACTCAGTATGCCACTGACGGCTGTTGGCCGGCTTCAGCACCCAGTGGTTCTCGTCGGGGAAAACCACCAGCCGGCTGTCGATGCCGCGGCGCTGCAGGGCCGTGAAGGTCGACAGGCTCTGGGTGGTGGGAACGCGGAAATCGAGGTCGCCCTGGATGACCAGCATCGGGTCGCGCCAGTTACGCACGTGGTTGGCCGGATTGAACTGCTGGTAGGCGCGGGGATTGTCGTAGGGCGTGCCCCCGTTTTCCCACTCCGTGAACCACAGCTCCTCGGTGGCGTAGCCCATGCCGAACGTGTCGAAAATACCGTCGTGGTTGACGAGGCAGTCGAACTCGCCGGGCCAGTTGCCGGCGATCCAGTTGACCATATAGCCGCCATAGGACGCCCCGAGCGCGCAGGCCCGGTCGCCGTCGAGGAAGTCATAGGTGTCCAGCGCGTGGGCCCAGCCCTTTTGCAGATCTTCCAGCGGGCGGTCGCCCCAGTGCTGGCTGATCGAGTCGGTGAAGGCCTGGCCGTAGCCCGTGGAGCCGTGGAAATCGATCATTACCACGCCATAGCCGGCGCCGGCGTAGGTCATCGGGTTCCAGCGGTAGGACCAGCTGTTCCCGAACGAGCCCTGCGGCCCGCCATGGATGAGGAAGGCGACCGGGTATTTCTCGCCCTCGACATGGTTCGGGGGCTTGATGACATAGCCGTGCACCGTCTCGCCGTTCCAGCCCTCGAAGGTGAACTGCTCGGGCTCGCCGAAGGCCTTGTCGTCGAGCTGCGGATTCACATTGGTGATGCGGCGGGGCATCTCGCGCCCGAGGAAGGTCTTCACATAGAGCTCGCTCGGACGGGTCAGGGAATCCTGGGCGAAGACGAAGCCGGTCGGCGTCTGCTGGAAGGTGGAGACATGGCCCGGCCCGGTGACGGGCACGACCACGCCGTTGCGCGTATCGATCGAGAAGATGCGGGTCTGACCGACGTCTCCGGCGGTGGCGTAAAGGGTGTTTCCGTCTTTCGACCATTGCAGGCTGTCGGCCGACCGGTCCCAGTTGGCGGCGATCTGTCGGACCCGGCCGGTGTCCATGTCGCGCAGGAAGATGGCGTATTTGTCGGCCTCGAAGCCTGGCCGGGCCATGGCGCGGTAGGCGAGGGTGCGACCGTCAGGCGAAAAGACGGGGCCGGTATCCCAGGCCTCGTTGTCGTCGGTAAGGTTCTCGAACGTGCCGTCGCCGCTGAGGCCGTTGGTCCGGTAGAGGTCGAAATTAGTGCTCCACGGCTCGCTCTGGCCGGCCAGCCGGGCCGCAAACACCACCGCGTCGCCCCCGGGGGTGAAGGTGAACTCGCTTTCGTCGCCGAAAGGCTTCGAGGGGGTGTCGCCGTCGAACCCTTTCGTCACCCAGACCGGCTCGCCCGAGCCGTCGGTATTGGCCACGAACAGATGGTTTTGGGTTCCGTCGTTCCACGTATCCCAGTGGCGCACGAACATGCGGTCATAGACCTGGCCGGTGCTCTTTCTGTCGGCCTCGGCTTTGGCGCGATCGACCGAACAGGCCAGATCGGCGCAAGACGGGAACACCGCCAGCGACACCACGACCTTGCCGGCGTCGCGGCTCAGCCGGTAGGCATTGACGTCCACCGGCAGGTCGGTGACCTGGACGGGATTGGTCCCGTCGGCGTCGGCGCGCCAGACCTGGCTGGACCCCGAGCGGCCCGACAAGAAATACAGCTTGCCGTCCGATCCCCAGCGCGCGGTGTTGGCTCCGCCTTCGCTGATCGCCAGACGCCGACCCTCGCCCGGGTCCCGCAGGTCCATCATGTAAAGCGCGCCCTGCCGGCGATTGGCCTCCACATCCGTAGTGGTGACGGAATAGACGACCCAGCGACCGTCCGGCGACACCTGCGGATCGTCCAGCCGGTTGGCGCTGATCATATCGCGCCAGGTGAACGGCTCGGCGGCTTGCGTGGCGGGCGCTGCGAGAGCCGGGAGCGCCGCCGGGGATTCCGCCGTGACGGGGAGGGCGGCGCCGGCGAGCAGGGCGACGGCGCTGAGGCCGGTCAGGAGGCGGGTCATGGACGTCATGTTCGGGGTCCTCGGCTTTGCGGGATCGTTCGGCGCGAAGGGGTGGCGCCGCAGGGGCCGCGCGTCAATGCCGAGGCATGGCTGCCCGCTTGCGGAGCGCCCCGGGACCGGCGACAAACATCGCGCATGACCGCGCCCATTCCGACTCCGACCGCAGCGCCGACTGATCTCGCCGGGGCGCACATCTGCGACGTCCTGATCGCCGAGCGGGCCCCGCGCCTGACCCGATCGGCCGCCTGGCCGATGGTCCGCCCCTTTCTCTACAAGCTGCTGAACTACCGCGACGCCGTGCGCATGGCGGACGCGGTGAGACCGCTCTCGGGGGCTGCGGCGCTGGAGTATATGAGCGACCTGCTCGACCTGAAGGTCTCGGTGATGAACGCTGAGCGGATTCCGGCGGAGGGCCGCTGCATCGTTGTGGCCAATCATCCGACCGGCATCGCCGACGGAATCGCCATGTTCGACGCAATCCGGACGCGGCGGCAGGACGCCGTCTTCTTCGCCAATGCCGACGCCCTGCGGGTCTCGCCCCGGCTGGGCGAGGCGGTCATCCCGGTCGAATGGGTGGTCGAGAAGCGCACCCGTGAGAAGACCCGGGCCACCCTTCTGGCGGCGAAGGCGGCGTTCGAGGCCGAGCGCTGCCTGGTCATGTTCCCGGCGGGGCGGCTGGCGCGGGTGGCGCGCGACGGCTCGGTGACCGATCCCGAATGGGCCCCGACCGCCGCTTCCCTGGCCCGCAAATACGACGCCCCGATCGTGCCGGTCCATGTGGCGGGGCCGAACTCGCGCCTGTTTCACGCCTTCGACCGGGTGTCGCCGGAGTTGCGCGACGTCACCCTGTTCCATGAACTGCTCAACAAGAAGCGCAAGCGGTTCGACCTCAAGGTCGGCAAGCCGGTCCCGCCCTCGCGGATCGACATCGACACCGCAAGGGCGACCTATGGCCTGAAGGCCTTCACCGAACGGGTTCTGCCCAGCCAGCCGGATGCCGATTTTGCCTGAGCCTGAGGTGAAGCTGGACCTGGAGGACACCGGGGCGACCGCCCGGCTCGGCGCGCGCATCGCGCCGCTGCTGGCTCCCGGAGAGGCCGTGCTGCTGTACGGGCCCTTGGGCATGGGCAAGTCGACGCTGGCGCGCGGGCTGATCCGGGCCATAACCTGCCCGGACGAGGATGTGCCGTCGCCGACCTTCACCCTGGTGCAGTTTTACGAGAGCGAGCCGCCGGTGGCGCATTTCGACCTCTATCGGCTGGCGCGCGCCGAGGAGGCGGCCGAGATCGGGCTGGACGAGGCGCTCGACCACGGCTGCGTCGTGATCGAATGGCCCGAACGTCTGGGGGAGAATCCGGCTGCCTGGCTGGGCCCGGATCGGCTGTCGGTGACGCTGGCGGAAGCCGGGACCGGCCGCCTTGCGACGGTTTCCGGCGTCGGGGCATGGGCGAGCAAGTTGAAGGATCTGCATGTCTGACCGCGAACAGCAAAGGATCGATTTCCTCAGGGCGGCCGGCCTCGGCGAAGCCGTTCGCGCGCCCCTGCCCGGCGACGCCTCGACGCGTCGGTACGAGCGGCTGACGACGTTGGCGGGAACCAGCCTGATGCTGATGGACCAGCCGCCCGCTATGGAGTCCCAACCCTGTGACCCGTCGTGGTCGCCAGCGGAACGCCGCGCCGCCGGCTGGAACGCCGTGGCCCGCCTGTCGGCCGGCCGGATCGAGGCCTTCGCGGCGGTCGCCGAACATATGCGGCACGCCGGGCTGTCGACGCCGGACATCATCGCCGTCGATCCCGCGGCCGGCCTCGCCGTCATCGAAGACTTCGGCGACGATCTCTTCGCCCGGGTGATCGAGGAGGGCGAGCCTCCGGCCCCGCTCTACCTCGCCGCCGTGGACGCGTTGGCCCGGTTGCACATGGCCGGCCTGCTGCCCCCGACGATGCAGGGTCCGGGCGGCGAGTGGCCGTTGCTGACCTATGACGCCGTGGCGCTCCAGGGGGGCGCCGACCTGTTCGTGGAGTGGCTGCCGAAACTGCACCCGGACCTGGTTTTCGGAGACGCCGCGCTCGATGAATGGCGCGACGCCTGGGCCCCGATCGCGGCCATGGGCGAACACAAGGCTTGGGTCGTCGCGCACCGGGACTATCACGCCGAAAACCTGATCTGGCTGCCGCAGCGGACCCATCACCGGCGGGTCGGCCTGATCGATTTCCAGGATGCGGTGCTGGCGCACCCGGTCTGGGATCTCCACTCCCTGCTGCAGGACGCGCGCCGCGACGTGCCGCCGGAGCTGGAAGCGGTGGCCTTCGAGCACTACTGCGCGGTGATGATGGTCGATCGCGAGGCCTACCGGCGCGACTATGTCGCCCTCGCGGCACTGAACGAGGCCCGCATCCTCGGCGTCTTCGCCCGGCTGATCGCCCGGGACGGCAAGCCGCGCTATCGTCAGTTCATGCCGCGCGTCTGGGGCCATCTGAACGCCAACCTGAAGGAACCCGGGCTGCAAACGGTCGCGGCCTGGTTCGAGCGTCATGTCCCGATGGAGAGACGTAGGTGACCGGGGCTCCGAAAACCGCCATGGTTCTGGCCGCCGGACTCGGCACCCGGATGCGGCCCCTCACCGACGACCGGCCGAAGGCTTTGGTCGAGATCGGCGGCAGGGCGCTGATCGATCACGTCTTGGACCGGCTGGCCGATGCGGGGGTGGAGCGGGCGGTAGTCAACGTCCACTGGTTCGCCGACCGGTTGGAGCGTCATCTGACGGCACGCGGGCGCGGGCCGGCCATCCTCATCTCCGACGAACGGACGGAATTGCTCGAGACCGGCGGCGGTCTGAAGAAGGCAGCGCCTCTGCTCGGCCAAGACCCGGTCTTCGTGGCCAATATCGACAGCGTCTGGACCGATCACGCCAGCGACGGGAATTCCGCGCTGAATCAACTCGCTCGTCTGTGGAATCCGTCAATCATGGACGCCGCCCTGCTGCTCGCCCGGCGCGAGGCCTCGGTCGGCTTCGAAGGCGCCGGGGATGTCTTCCTGGCTGACGACGACCGGCTGACCTTCCGCGGCGCCGCGCCCGAAGCGCCCTTCGCCTACATGGGCGTTCACATATGCCGGCCTGATTATGTCGCCGACGGGCCGGAGGGTCCGTTCTCGCTGAGCGGCCTGTGGCGGCGGTCCGCCGCCGCCGGACGGCTGTACGGCTGCGTCCTCGACGGCGACTGGATGCACGTCGGCGACCCGCGGGCGCGCGACGAGGCCGAGACCAGACTGGCCCGGGCGGGATGAGCCCCCGCTTCGATCCGTTCGCGACGGCGGGGCCACGCTGGTACACCATCGAGGCGCGCCGGCCGTTTCTTGAGGATCTCGCGGCGGGAGTTCTCGACTGGCTCGGCGACCATCCGCCAGAGGCCCTGTCCGACGCGGTCATCCTTCTGCCCAACCGCCGCGCCGCCCGGGCCTTCACCAGCGCCCTGACGAAGCTCGCCGGCGACCGGCCGGTGCTGCTGCCACAGGTCCGTCCGCTGGGAGATCTCGAAGAGGACGAGCCGCCGTTCGCCCCGGGACAGATCGACCTCGACCTTCCGCCCGCCATCAGCCCCTTGGCCCGCCGCTTCGAACTGGCGCGGCTGGTCGCGGCCCATGCCCCCCAGGCCTCGGCCTCGCCCCTGCATGCGCTGGAAATGGCGGATGCGCTGGGCGGCTTCCTCGACTCCTGCCAGATCGAGGAGGTTGCGGACCTCGGCCGCGTGGCCAGCCTCGCCGAAGCCGATCTGGCTCGGCACTGGATCGAAACCGCCGACTTTCTCGCCATCGCCGTGGGGCGATGGCCGGCCCGGCTCGAGGAACTTGGGCTGATGGATCCCGCCGCCCGCCGGACCGCCCTCCTGCGCCGGCTCGCCGAGACATGGCCCGCCCGGCCTCCGGCCCATCCGCTCATCGTGGCCGGATCGACCGGCACGGCGCCGGCCGCCGCCGATGTCATCGGCGCCGCCGCCCGTGCGCCACATGGCTGCGTCGTCCTGCCCGGGCTGGACCGGGGCCTGTCGGTCGATGCCTGGGCGGCGGTCGACGAGCAGCACCCGCAGGGCGCGTTGAAGCGGCTGCTTGAGCGTCATGGCGTGTCCCGCGACCGGGTCTCCGCCTGGCATGGGACCGCGACCGGGGGTCCATCGGCGCGTCAGCGCCTGATCGCCGAGGCGCTGACACCGCCCGAGGCCACGGCGGACTGGCGGGAGACCATCGACGTTATGGCGCGCGAACCGGGCGACCCCGTCGTCGAGGGGCTGGACGGTCTGAGCCTGATCTTCGCGCGCGCGGAGGAGGAGGCCGCCGCTGTCGCCGCCGTGCTGATGCGCGAAGGCCTCGAGACGCCCGGCAAGACCACTGCCCTGGTTACGCCCGATCCGCTGTTCGCGCGCAGGGTCCAGGCCCGATTGTACCGCTGGGGACTGGAGGCTGATTCTTCGGCGGGGGCTCCGCTCTCGAGCACCCCGGTCGGGGTCCTGATGGCCCTGGTCGCCGACCTCGTCGGCAAGCCGTTCAGCGGCGCGGGACTGCTGGCGCTGCTCAAGCATCCGATGATCCGGCTGGGACTCGAGGAGCGCACCCTCGCAGACCGGTCGCGGATGCTTGAGCTGCACGGGCTGCGCGGACCCCGGCCCGCCGACTGGGCGGCCATCGAGAGGCAGTTCGGCCGCGCCCGCGCGCCGCGTTTCGAACGGGATCGCCCGGACTTCTGGCTGGCCCAGGTCGATGACGGCGAGGCCCTGCTGGGCACGCTTCGTACGGCCCTCGATCCATGGCTGTCCCTGTTCGCGCAGGGTCCGGCAAGCGTCGACGCCGCAGCGACCGCCCTGGTCGAGGCGATCGAGCGGCTGGTCCGCGACGAAGCCGGCGTCACGGACGCGGCCTGGCGCGGGCCCGCGGGCGAGGCGGCCGCGCGGCTTCTGGCCAGCCTGATCGCCGAAGGAGCGGGTCTCCAGCCCCTCTCCGGCGCGGACTTCGCCCGCCTGGTCTCGCGCATGATCGCGACCGAGGTGGTTCGGACCGGCGGGGCCGCCCATCCGCGTCTATTCATCCTCGGTGCGATCGAGGCGCGGCTGGCCCGCGCCGACCGGATGATCCTGGCCGGCATGGAGGAAGGCGTATGGCCGCGGGGCGCCCCCATCGATCCTTTCCTCTCTCGCCCGATGCGCCAGCTGCTGGGCTTGCCCCCGCCCGAGCGGCGCATCGGCCTGTCGGCCCACGACTTCGCCCAGTCGGCCTCCGCGCCGGAGGTCATCCTGCTGCACACCGAGCGGCGCGGCGGCCAGCCCTCGGTCAAATCGCGCTGGCTGTGGCGGCTCGAAACCCTGGTCGGCGGGACCGGCCGGCCCCTGCCCGGCCGGCCGGCCGTCCTCGCCCTGGCCCGCGCACTCGCCGCTCCCG
>JAAXIW010000019.1 GCA_012270135.1 Brevundimonas sp.
GCTACGTCGGACTGGAAGCGGCGGCGTCGGGGCGCGAGCTGGACGCCGAGGCGGTCATCATCGAACGGATGGACCGGGTGCTCGCGCGGGTGGCGTCGGAGCCATTGTCGGCGTTCTTCACCCGCTATCACCGGGAGCATGGCGTCGAGGTGCTGACCTCGGCGGAAGTGACGGGGTTCGTGGACGGCGGGGTGAGGTTGGCGGACGGACGGCTGATCGAGGCGGATGCGGTGCTGGTCGGGGTCGGGGCGGCGGCGTGCAGCCAGCTGGCGGCGTCGGCGGGACTGGCCTGCGAGAACGGGGTGGTGGTCGACGAGACGGCGCGGACTTCGGACCCGGCGATCTGGGCGATCGGCGATGTGACCTTCCGGCCGATCCCGGTGCATGGCGGGCTGAGGCAGCGGCTCGAGAGCGTGCCCAATGCCCTGGAGCAGGCCAAACAGGCGGCGGCGGCGATCGCCGGCCGGGCGGCGCCGGCGCCGGAGGTCCCCTGGTTCTGGTCGGACCAGTACGACGTCAAGCTGCAGATCGCCGGGCTACCCGAGGCGGCGGACCGTCAGGTCCTGCGTGGTGATCCGGACAAGGCGGCGTTCGCAGTCTTCCATCTGGCCGGCGACCGGATTGTCTGCGTCGAGGCGGTCAACGCCCCGGCGGAGTTCATGGCCGGGCGGCAGATGATCGGACGGGGGACGGCCGTGGATCCGGGCCGGCTGGCCGACCCGTCGGTGACGATGAAGGCTGTGGCGGCGGGTTAGCCCCTGGCGCGCGCGGGGCCGGCGGCGCTGCCGGCGGGGGCTTCGCCAAGCCGCTCCATCAGGGCGTCCAGCGAGACCGGACGTCCGATCAGATAGCCCTGGGCCATGTCGCAGCCCATTCCGCGCAGCAGGGCGAGGGCGGTCGGGGTCTCGACCCCCTCGGCGGTGACCTTGAGGCCGAGACCGTGGGCGAGGTCGATGGTCGACTTGACCAGCAGGCCGTCGCGGGCGGACTGGTCGAGCCCGAGGATGAAGGCCTTGTCGATCTTCAGTTCATCGGCCCGGATCTGTTTCAGATAGGCGAGGGAGGAGAGGCCGGAGCCGTAATCATCGAGCGAGACGGCGATGCCGGCGTCGGCGAAGCGGTCGACGATGCGAAGCGCGATCTCCGGATTGGTCATCACCGCCGTCTCGGTGATCTCGAAGCAGAGGCGGCCCCCGCTGGAGGTGACCGCGGCGATGGCTATGTCAGCGAAGGCCTCGTCGGACAGCAGGCGGCCGGAGATGTTGACCGACATCTGCAGGTCAGGGCCGGCGGCGGCGAGGATTCGTTGATCCTCGATCGCGCGCCCGATCGCCCATTCCGTCAACGGACGGATATGACCGGTCTCTTCCGCCATGCCGATGAACAGGTCTGGCGGGACGAACCCCCGGCGCGGATGGGTCCAGCGCATCAGCGCCTCGACGCCGGTTACCCGTTCGGCGCGGAAGTCGTGCTTCGGTTGATAGGCGAGGGTGACCTCGCCCGCGTTCAAGGCGGTCATCAGTTCCGAGATGAGGGACAGATTGCCGGCCGGGTCGCCATAGATGACCGGATCGAAGGCGGCGACCGGATGGCGGACGGCGCGCGCCTGGTCCAGGGCGATGGCGGCGCGATCGACCGGCGAGGCCAGGTCGGACCCGGCCCGGCCACGATCGGCGACGCCGGCGGGCAGGCTGATATCGACCGGCGCGCCGTCGACGGTGATGGGCTCCTGCGCCGCCTCGGCCAGACGCCCGGCGAGGGCGACCGCTTCGTCGGCTGAACCGGCCTCGACGACGAGGCCGAGAACGCCGGCGCCGACCCGGGCGACGGGGACATCGTCCGCGAGCGCCGCGATGCGGCGTCCCAGCACCCCAATGAGGCGGGCCATGGAGTCGTAGCCGATGGCGTTCCTGACCACCTCGAAGCGCTCGATGCCGAACAGGACGACCCATCCGCCGGGCAGGGCCGCGGCGCGCCGCTCGAGCGCCAGGCGGTTCGGGAGACCAGTCTCCTGGTCATGCAGCGCCATGTGAGTGAGCCGGGCCTCGCGGTCGCGCAGGTCGCCGACCATGGCGTTGAAGCTGGACGCGAGCCGCCCGATCTCGTCCGACGAGGTGACCGGGGCCTCGACATATTCGCCGCGCTGAAGGCCGTGGACGGCGTCGTCGAGCGCCGAGATCGGCCGGGTGAGGCTGAGGGAGAGCAGCCAGGTGCCGCCCATCAGCAAGGCGATCCCGCACAGGCCGATGATTCCCAGCGACAGGAACAGCGGCTCATAGGGCTTGAGGGCGCGTGACAGCGGATAGGTGAGCACCAAGGCCGCGGGCGAGGCTTCGTCGAAAGTCGGGAGCGTCCGGGCGAGCCGGATGGACGGCCCCTCGGCCGTGCGGACCGTCATGGTGTCGACCTCGACCTCCCGGGCCTCGGCGCCGGTGACCACGGAGGCTGACAGGGGTATGGCGGACAGGCTCTCCAGATTGCGCATCTGGCTGGCGTCGAGACGTTCGGCGAAGATCACCCAGCCGATGAGCACCGGCGCCATGACAGGCGCCGCAACGACCTGGTGAGGCTGATCTTCGATCGTCAGAACGCCCGCCTCGATGCCCCGCCCGTCGAGCCCGCCGAAGAGTTTGTCCAGGGTCGCGTCGTCCAGCGCCAGGCCGGCGGCGGTGGCGTGGCCGTCCGCGCCCAGCATCAGCGCGGCGTCCACCCCCTGGCGGTTGCGCAGGTTGTCGAGGGCGGAGCGCACGGTGGCTTCGTCGTCGGTGGCGACGGCTTCGCGGAAGCCATAGTCCTGCGCCAGAACGGCCGCGCCCTGCCTGAGCTGGTCGGAGCGGCTTGCCCAAATCTGGCTGTAGACGGCGCCGGACGCCGTCATCTCATTGCGGACCACGGCGCGCGCGCTGCTGCTCACCGCGTTGTAAATGGCGACCGTCGCGAGCAGCAGGGCGATGCCGAACAGCCCCATGTAGAGGACGGCGAGGCGGGTACGCAGGCGGCGAAATCCGGGAAGCCTGCGAGGCAGGGAAAACCGGTTCACCGGACCGGCCCGCGGCCGCTGAAATCGCCGCTGAAGGTGCGCCTCGCCGCGGCGGCCCCGATGGTCAGGGACTGGGCGGTCTCGTTGCCGCGAACGGCGAGCCGCGGATGCCAGACGCGAAGCGTGGCGCCGCCGGCTGGGATCGCCCGCAACACGACGCCGCCATCCGCCCCGGTCTTGGCCGCCCACGGCGTGTCGACGACCTTGATGTAGGCCAGCATCTGGTCGTGGATGTTGCAGCCGATGGCCGCCACTCCGGTGTTCCGGAAGGTGTGGCTGCGCGACTCGTCCCGGCCATAGAGCTCGATCTCGAACCGGTTGCCGCGGGCGAATGAATAGACCTGGTGCCGGACCCGGTCGAAATTGGGGAAGGAGACCGCTCCACCAACCGGGACGATCAGGACGTAGGGCTGAAACTGGAGATCCTGCTGCGACATCCTGAGCGGCCAGGCGAAGCGGATCGGGCCGGGCGGAACGCCGGAGGCGGGATGCACGGTCACCACCGCGTCGGACACAGGGCGTCCGTCCGCATCACGCACGCTGACGGTCAGGTCCCCGGCGAGGACCGGCGCACCTGAAAGAAGCAGCGCGAGAAAGACGAGCAGAACCCGCATGGCTCACGTCTAGGGACGCCGGGTGAAATACCGGTAAACTTCGGCATTCGGGGCGCTCGCGCGTCAGAACGTCACAGACAGGGGCTTCCGGGCCGCCGGGCGGGCGGTTGTTCAGCCCGTCTTAACCCTGTTCCGGCCCCGTAAGGAGGGCGGCGTTCGGCCGTCCGGCGGGGGACAGCCAATGCGAACCTATCTGGCGGGCGGGTTCCTCATGATTCTCGCCCTGGCGGGCGAAGCGCAGGCGCAGAGCTGGCTGCCGGACTCGCGTAGCGGCGGGAAGCTGCTGCTGACCGGCGGCGTATCGACCATCGAGGGCTCCGGCGGTGGCGGCATCGCGACCTGGGCCACCACCACCGGCTATGGCGAGGAGGACGGAATAGGCGGCAACGCCCATGTGACCTTCATCGACCTGCCCGACTACCAGTTCCGGACGGCTGGTCTGGCGGTGGGCCTTTGGGACCGGGTCGAGCTGTCCGTTGCGCGGCAGGAATTCGACACCGGCGACACCGGCGTCCTTCTGGGTCTGGGCCAGGGGTTCACCTTCACCCAGGATGTGTTCGGCGCGAAGCTGAGGCTGACTGGCGACGCCGTCTACGATCAGGACCGCTGGATGCCGCAAATCGCCGTCGGGGTGCAGCATAAGGTCAATGACCAGGTCGCCGTCATCGCGGCCGTCGGCGGGCAGGACGACGAGGGGACGGACGTCTATGTCGCCGCGACCAAGCTGTTTCTGGCCCAGAGCCTGCTGGTCAATGGAACGGTTCGCTGGACCAATGCGAACCAGACCGGGCTGCTCGGCTTCGGCGGCGACGCCAATGACGACCATGAGGCCCAGTTCGAGGGCTCGGTCGGCTGGCTGGTGAGCCGGAATCTCGTCGTCGGCGCGGAATACCGCACCAAGCCCGACAACCTGTCGTTCGCGAGCGAGGACGACTGGTTCGACCTCTACGCCGCCTGGGCGGTGAACAAGCATTTCTCGGTGACCGCGGCCTGGGCCGACCTTGGGTCGATCGCGACCTTCGAAGATCAGCGCGGCCTCTACATCTCTCTGCAGGCGGGCTTCTGACATGATCCGTGTTCTCAGCTTCATGGCCCTGTCGGCGCTGGCGTTTCCCGCGATGGCGCAGGATCCGGCCCACATGCCCGGGGAGGAAGCGGTCGATCCCTACGTCGTTTCGGACGCCAACGCCGGCGCCGCGCCGTTCACCGGCACCGCCATGTTCGACGCCTTTCACGGACAGGCGGGCGTCGACCGGATCGTGGACGGAATGCTGGATCGCTCCATCGCCGACCCCCGCATAGCCGGCATCTTCGCGGCCACGGACATGGTTCGCCTGCGCCGGACCCTGAAGGAGCAGTTTTGCTTCCTGCTGGGCGGGCCCTGTGGCTACACGGGGCGGAGCATGCAGGACGCACACGATGACATCGGCCTGCAGCCCGCTGACATGGGCGCGCTGGTGGAGCACCTGCAGGAGGCGATGAGCCAGGAAGGCGTGCCCTTCGGCGTCCAGAACCGGTTCCTGGCCAGGTTGGCCCCGATGCGGCGAGACGTCGTCACCCGCTGACGTCTCGGTGGTCATGGCCAGGCCCCGGAGGGCCTAGTAGACGTCGCGGCGGTAGCGGCCGGTCTCCGACAGCTCGAGCAGCCGGTCCGCGCCGAGGGCGGCTTCGAGCGCCGCGTGGACCCCGGCCGACATGCCCTCGAGACTGCCGCAGACGAGGATGACCGCGCCCCGATCGATCCAGGCGGCGAGTTCATCCGCGTTTTGAGCGATGACGTCCTGGACATAGCGACCGTCGCCGGCGTCGCGCGAAAAGACGCGGTCGAGACGGGTGAGAGCGCCCGAAACGAGGGCGGCGCGAAGCTCCGCGTCTAGGAAGGCGTCGTGGGCCGCGGTGCGTTCTCCGAACATCAGCCAGACGCCGCCATGCGATGCGCCGGCGCGGGCGCGCCAGTGGGCGCGAAGGCCTGCGAGGCCGGTGCCGTTGCCGATCAGGATCAGCGGGGTCTCCGGCGCGGGGCCGTGGAAGCTGCGATTGGTGCGAATGCGCATGTCGACCGCATCGCCGACGGCGAGATCGCGCGTCAGCCAGCCGGACGCCAGGCCGGACGAGCCGTCGGGGCGGGTCATCAGGCGGACGATGAACTCGACGCGGCCGTCAGAGGGCAGGGAGGCGACGGAGTATTCGCGGCTTCCGGGCGAGGGCTCGCCGGGGAGGCCGATCTCGGCGATGTCGCCGGCGACCCAGTCCGGCGCGTGCCCGACCGGCTCGAAAGCCAGCAGCCACGCCTCGCCGCCGGGGCTGCCGGGATTGAGATGTGTGCGGTCCACCAGTCGCCAGCGGTCGAAGGCCGGCGGGGTCCAGTCGGCCTGGACGGCGTGGCCGGTGACCACGCCCAGCTGGTGCTGCCAGTGCCGGATGGCTCCGGCGTCGCCGTTGTCGACCTCGCCCCGGTCGAACAGGGGGGTTGCGCCGGAGCGCCGCAGCCACAGGTCGAGCGCCCGGCCGAATCCGCAGAAGTCGGCATAGGTGCGGTCGCCGAGGGCGAGCAGGGCGTAGGACAGGCCGGAGAGTTCGGCGGGCTCCGTCATGTGCTTGCGGGCGAACCACGACATGGCGTCCGGCCCGTCGCCTTCGCCGGTGGTCGAGGCGACGATCAGCACCCGACCAGCGGCCCTGAGGTCCTCCGGCTCGAGATCGCCCAGCAGGGCGACGCGGCCCGGAACGCCGGCCTCCGAAAGGCTGGAGGCCGTCATCCAGGCCAGTTCCTCGGCCTGTCCGGTCTGGCTCGCGAAGGCGACGAGCAGGGCGTCGGTTCCTTCCGCGGGCGCCAGGGCAGAGGCGCGGCTTGAGGCGGCGCGGCGGGCGCGCGCGCGTCTCCAGGCGACTACGGCGACGATGATCAGCCACAGGGCGACGGCGGCGCCCGCCCAGAGCCAGCGGACAGGATCGGAAGTCACGCGCCCTCGGAAAGCATGGCGGAAAAGGCGGGGGTGACGGTTTCGCTCAGACCCTCCTCGCCGTGCACGACGAAGGCGGCGGCGATGTTCATGGCCTCGGCGAAGGCCGGGCCTTCCTCCGGTCCCATAACGGTCAGGGCCGTGGCCATAGCGTCGGCGTACATCGCGGTTTCGGCGAGGACGGTGACCGAGGCGACGCCGTTGTCGACCGGGCGTCCCGTGCGGCCGTCGAGGGTGTGGCTGTAGGTCTGGCCATAGACCTCGTAGTTCCTGACCCAGTCGCCGGAGGTGGCCACGGCCATGTCGAACAGGGCGACGACGGTGCGCGGGCCGGGCGCGCCGGGCGCCTGCTGCAGTTCGGTCCACCACGGACGGGCGTCGGGCTTGACCCCGGCTCCGCGCAGTTCGCCGCCAATCTCGACCAGATGGTGGGTCGCGTCCATCGAGGTCAGCCGCTCCGAGACCTTGTCGACGGCGTGGCCCTTGGCGATGCCGGACAGGTCGAGCTTGACCCCGCCGAGCTGCTGGACGGCGCGGGCGTCACGATTGAGGCGCAGTCGGCCCCATCCGCTGAGCGCCTTGGCGGCTGCGATCTCGTCCTCGAAGGGGACGGTGTGGCCCTTTCCGAAGGCGTCCAGCGGACGCGGGCCGGGCGGGCCGAAGCCCCACAGGTCGACGAGGGCGCCGAGGGTCGGATCGACCGCGCCGTTGGTGTCGTCGGCCAGATCGAGGGCGGCGTTGAGCAGTGTCCAGAACGGCTCGGACACGGCCCAGAAGCCGGGCGGCGCGGCATTGAGGCGCGACAGCTCCGAGCGCGGCTCCCAATGGCTGAACAGCAGGATGATCCGATTCAGCTCGTCCTCGATGGCCGCCTGGAAGGTGGCGCGGGTGACGCCGGGCGGCGGCACGAGGCGCACCGACCAGGTCGTGCCCATGGTCTCGCCGGCGAAGTCCCAGATGAAGTCCTGGGGCGGGCGGACCGGGGTCCTGCCGTGGGTCGGGATCAGCACCCGGTTGGCCGCGCGCGGTCCGGCCTCGCCGATCACGACAGGCGGCGGGCCGGAGGGTCCGGGCGCTGAGGGGCGGTCGGTCAGGGCAGGACTTCCATGACGGCGACATACTGGGCGCTGGCGGCGATGGTCTCGCCCTGGGCCGGGGTGCGGACCGAGGCGTTGAGCCAGTACATGCCGGGCTCGGGCCAGGTGACGGTGAAGGCGCCGTCGGAGCCGGTGGTGACGGTCATCTCTTCCGGGTTGTCGCGGTAGCGCGTGCCGCCGCGGGCGACGGTGACCTCGACGTTGGAGGCGGGCAGGCCATCGATCACCAGCTTGAAGGTGGCCGCCTCGCCCGCCACCAGGTCGTTCGGGTGGGTGACCGGGATCAGCGCCAGGCCGTCGGCCGGGTTGGTGAAGACGCGGTCGGTCGGCGCGCCAAGGGTGACGAAGGTCTCGATCCGGTTCGAGGTGCGGGTGGCGACCACGTCGGTGGCGCCGGCCGGGAGGGCGCCGGGGAATTCCGCGGCCTGGCCACGCCAGCGCTTCTCTTCGCCGTCGAGCTTGTAGCTGGCCATGACGCCGCTCGAGACATTGGCGATCTTCCAGGTGCCGGGCTGGGTCAGATGCAGGTCGAAGGTCGAGCGGTAGCGCGACCGCATCATGTTCTCGGCCTGGGCGGTCGAGCCGTCCGGGGCGGTGATGACGAGACCCGCGAGGTTCATCGCGGCGTGATCGGGAATGAAGACGCCGTTGGACATGCCGGCGTCGAAGCCGACCCAGGCCTCCGTGCCGGACAACACGGTCGCAGTCGGGGCCAGCCAGGCGCGGTGAGCCTGGGCCGACATCGGCAGGGCGAGGGCCGCGACGGCCGCGATCAGGGCGAGGGACTTCTTCATGAGGATGATCCTTAGCGGGTGACGGTGACGCTGACAGCGCCGAGTTCACTTGAGCCTGAGGCGCGGGCGGTATTGGCGGCGCCCCAGCGGAACGGCACGCGCACGGCCTCGCGGCCGCCCAGTTCGCGCGCCGCCTCGACAACTATGACGTAGTCGCCGGCGGGCAGGCTGGAGAGGCGGGCGCCGGGGACGCTGACAGTGTGGCGGCCGGGGGCCTTGGTGGCGCTGGAGATTCCGTCGGCGGGCATGGTCATGGCGCGGCCGCCGCGGCGCCACCAGGTCCGCATGTCCTTGAGCCAGTCCTTGCCCTCCTCGACGTTGGAGACCTCGTACCAGACCGCGAGCGTGCGCACGGCGGTGTTGTCCGGTCGCTCGATCCAAACCGCGACATAGGGGCGGTGGTAGGCCGCGACCGACAGGCGGGGGATCTCAACCGAGACATTGAGGTCGGCTGCGAGGGCGGGGCCGGCGACGGCGCCAGCGGCTGCGAGCGTGGTGGCGGCGAGGGTGATCTTGCGCATGGAGCACTCGGTCAGTGAATGAACAGCAGGGCGATGAGGGCGGGGATCAGCAGGCCGAGGCCGAGCAGCGGCCAGGTCGAGGGACGCTGGCGGGCGTGCATCCAGGTCAGGGCGAAGCCGGTGACGGCGAAGACCACGCAGGCGACCGCGAACAGGTCGATGAACCAGTACCAGACGGGTCCGGTGTCGCGGCCCTTATGCAGGTCGTTGAGATACGCGACCCAGCCTCGGGTGGTGCGTTCGCGCAGGGCTTCGCCGGTGGAGCGGTCGATGGTCAGCCAGCCGTCGCCCCCCGGCTCGGGCAGGGAGACGTAAATCTCGTCGGCGGTGGTCTCGGTGGGGCGGCCAGCGATCCGAGCCTTGAGCGCCCCGGCGGCCCAGCGGGCGACCGCGTCGGGGACCGGGTCGGTAGTCTCTTCCGGGAAGGCGGTCAGGCGATCCAGCAGGGGCGCGGGCAGGGTGGCGGTCTGTTCGACCGTGACCGGCTCGGCCGGAATGTCGGCGGCGTGGTTGAGGGTGATGCCGGTGACCGCGAACAGCAGCAGGCCGATCAGGCTGAGCGCCGCCGAGATCCAGTGCCACTGATGCAGCTGCTTGAGCCAGAACGAGCGTCTGGCGTTCAGGGCCTTCGGGGGCCGGACGGGCGGGGCGGCTTCGATCACGCCCGGCTTGTGCCGAACTTGCGAACGGTTTGCAATAGCGGGTGTCAGCGCGTCAGCCTGATCCCGACGCTGAGTGTGCGGGGCGGACCGAAGCCGGCGACGCCCGTTCCGGTTTCGGCGACCTCGATCTTGGCGTCGAACAGATTGTGGGCGGCCAGCCAGACGGTGGCCGACGGGGTGACGCTCCAGTCGGCGCGGAGATCGAAGGCGGCGGCGGCGTCGAGGACCCGGCTGTTCAGGTCGTCGTCGAAGCGGCGGCTTTCCCAGCGCAGGTCGGCGGCGAGCGACAGCTGGTCGATGGGTCGCCAGTCCAGCCCGGCGGTTGCGCTCCAGACCGGCGCCTGGGCCGGACGCAGGCCGGTCAGTTGCGGGGCCGAGGTTCCGCCGTCGACCCGGGCGTCGGTGGCGGAGAGGGCGGCGCGTGCGGAAAGGGTCGGGCTAATGTCGAGGCGGCCGTCGATCTCCAGTCCGACGGCCTCGATGGTTCCGGCGTTGCGGCGCTGTCGCAGGACGCCGCCGGCGGGGACGAAGCCGGCGCGGGGGAAGGTTCCGGGACCCTGACCGATGGTGACGTTGACGATGGCGTCGTCGATCCGGTTCCAGAAAGCCGTGGCGGTCAGGGCGGCGCGGTCGCCGGTCCACGACCAGCCGCTCTCGATGCCGGCGAGACGCTCGGGCTCCAGGGCGGCGTTGGCCTCCGTGATGTCGTTGCCGACACGGAACGGGCGGTGCAGTTCGTTGAGGGTAGCGGGGCGGAAGCCGCTGTAGGCGGCGACGCGCAGCGCCTGTCCGGCGGCGATCTCGCGGCGGACGGCGAGGCGGGCGCTGACCACCTCGCCTGATCGGTCCGGATCGGCTTCGGCCAGGGTCGGCAGGCCGGTGGCGAGGTCGCGTTCGAGCCGCCGGCCCTCGCTGTTCGACCAGGCGTCCCAGCGCAGCCCGCCCGCGGCCAGCCACGGCCCGGAGCGCCACGAGCCCTCGGCATAGACGCCCGCGACCGAATTTTCGCCGCCGGCGACGCGGCTGCGGGTGAAGCCGGCGCCGAGGTTGCGGAAGCGCTCGCGGGTTTCGCCCTCGTTGAAGCGGGCGTCGGCTCCGAGCTCCCATTCGAGGCGGGCGGCGCCGCTGACAATGACCCGGCGCAGGGCGGCGTTGGCACCCCAGCCGACGGCGGGGGTCTCGTCCTGCGAGGCGGCGAGGCTGGCGGAGGAGCGGTCGTCGGCGATGGCGACGAAGGTGTTCGACAGGTCGCTCTCGCGCCGCCAGGCCTGCAGCCGCCAGCCGGGCCGGTCGGCGCGCGGCTGGGCGGCGGCGGTCGCCGACAGCACGGTTCCGCTGGCGGAGGCGCGGCTGTTCTCGACCCCCGACCCGCGCGCCTCCTCGAAGGCCGCGGCGCGCAGGGACAGGGCGGCGTCGCCCATCGGGAGATCGGCGCGGACGGCGGCGGCGCGGACGTCGAGGTCGAGCGGCTGGTCGGCTGCGCCGGCGTCCGGGCCGCGCACGGGGACATATCCGTCGCTGGTCTCGTAGAGGCCCGAGGCGACGAGGCGGACGGGTCCAGCCTCCGTTGCGCCCGAGGCGCCGAAGCGGGCCCCGCCGCGCTCGGCGATCAAGGCGTCGAGCACGGCGCCGGCGTCGCGTTCCCGGAGCTGGATGACGCCGGTCAGGGCTCCCGCGCCGTACGGCCCGGCCCCGGAGCCGCGGACGATGTCGAGGCCGGACAGGCTCTCGGTGGGAACCTGCGACCAGATCACCCAGCCGCCGAACGGGTCGTTCAGGGGCACGCCATCGAGGGTGACCAGCGTCCGCCCGGCCCCTGAAGGGGCGATAGCGCGCAGCGATATGCCCTGGGTCGTCGGATTGGCCGACAGGCTGGAGGTGCGGCGGAACAGGGAGACGGCGGGGACGGACGCCAGCGCCTCGTCGAGCCGCTGCTGATCGCGCAGGTCGTCGTCGTCCAGGCGGATGACGGAGAAGGCGGCCTCCCCCGCGGCGGGGGGCAGGCGGGCGCCGGTGACGACGACTTCGGGGAGTTCGGGCGGAAGGTCCTGGATCATCCGGCCGAAGCGTGCAGGCGCTCGAGAAGCTCCACCGCGAACTGCGACAGGGTGTCGTCGCGGGCGCCCATGACGACGATGCGGTCGCCCGGGCGGGCGAGGGCCATCAGGCGGTCGCCGCAGGCGTCGCGGGTGGGCAGGGCCTCGGCATTGCGGCCGGCGGCGCGGACGCCCGAGGCGATGTCCTCGCTGCCCACGGAACGGTCGGTCGTGCCGCCGTAGTAGACCGGCTCGGGCATCAGCAGGACGTCGTCGGGGCGGAGTAGGCCGGCGAAGCCGTCGATGAACTCCTGCTTCATCAGCCTGAGCGGGCCGAAGCCGTGCGGCTGGAACAGGATCAGCAGCCGGCCGTCGAAGGCGTGCAGGGTCTTCAGGCTGGCGGCGATCTTGTCCGGGTTGTGGGCGAAGTCGTCGATGACGGTGACGCCGTTGGCCGTGCCGACCCGCTCCATCCGGCGGCGGATCCCGGAGAAGGTCTCCAGCGCGGCGACGCCTTTATCCAGGGGGACCAGGTGCCGCGTGGCGCCGAGTGCGGCCAAGGCGTTGGCGACATTGTGGGCGCCGGGGACGTTGAGGATGACCGGCCGGTCGTCTCCTCGGTACTTCAGGTCAAACGTCATGCCGGTCGGACGCGGCGACAGGTTGTGAGCAGACAGGGTCGCTTCCTCATTCCCCAAGGAGAAGGTTTCGGCTCGCGACGGGTCTAGGCCGGAGTTGAGCTCCTGGGCCAAGGCGGCGGTCTCGGGGTTGTCGAGGTTCAGCACGGCCATGGTGGCCCGGCCGGTGAAGCCGCCGAACAGCTCGCGCAGCTCCTCCATCGACTTGTGGTCCAGCGAGACGTTCGAGACCACGGCCACGGTCGGGTCGTAGCGGGCGATGGAGCCGTCGGACTCGTCGACCTCGGAGACGAACAGGTCGCGACCGCCGATCAGGGCGCTGGCGAAGGGGTGATCGGCGTCGGCGAAATTCGTCATCACCGCGCCGTTCATGACGGTGGGCTCACGGCCGGCCGAATGCAGGATCCAGGCGATCATGCCGGTGATGGTCGACTTGCCGCTGGTGCCGGCGACGCCGATCGAGGTCGGGGCGG
>JAAXIW010000285.1 GCA_012270135.1 Brevundimonas sp.
TGTCGCCGCGCAACGACCTGAACTACGCCGAGAATTTCCTGCGCATGTGTTTCGCGGTGCCGGCCGAAGACTATGAGGTCAATCCGGTGCTGGCCAAGGCCATGGACCGCATCTTCATCCTCCACGCCGACCACGAGCAGAACGCCTCGACCTCGACCGTCCGCCTCGCCGGATCGTCGGGCGCCAATCCGTTCGCCTGTATCGCCGCCGGCATCGCCTGCCTTTGGGGCCCGTCGCACGGCGGGGCCAACGAGGAGGCCCTGAACATGCTCAAGGAGATCGGCACCCCGGAAAGGATTCCGGAGTTCATCGAGGGCGTGAAGGCCAAGAAGTACAAGCTGATGGGCTTCGGCCATCGGGTCTACAAGAACTACGACCCGCGGGCGAAGGTGATGCAGGAAAGCGCTCACGAGGTGCTCGAGGCCGTCGGCGATCCGAACGATCCGCTGCTGCAGGTGGCCCGCGAACTGGAGCGGGTGGCGCTGAACGACGAATATTTCATCGAGCGCAAGCTGTTCCCGAACGTCGATTTCTATTCCGGCATCACCCTGTCGGCGATGGGCTTCCCGACCTCGATGTTCACCGTGCTGTTCTCGCTCGCCCGGACGGTCGGCTGGATCGCACAGTGGCAGGAGATGATCGGCGACCCGACCCAGAAGATCGGCCGCCCGCGCCAGCTCTACACCGGGCCGACCGCGCGCGATTTCGTCCCGATCCAGAACCGCGGCTGAGGCCGGCGCGATCGATCAGGCGACCGCCCGTGCGATGACGGCCGTTTGATCGGCCTCGTAGCGGGCCAACTGAACGAGGTACCGGCGGACGCGCGCCACCGCCTCGACGTCGCGACCGTCGCTTCGGCGGTCGCTGCCCTGCTCGACGAGCACCGCGAGGATTTGGGCCGCCTCCGCCGGCGTGCGGGGTCTGTGATCCAGCAGGTAGCGCTCGGCGGACACATAGGCGTCCCAGGCGTTTTCCGGATTCTGTCTGCTCCGGGTCCAGAACGTCGCGGCGGTCTCATACGTCCAGGCGTGCGCCATGGAAGCCTCCCTCGGTGGTGGAACGATTGCGTCGAACGCCGGTCCGCGCGGGGCGAAGGTCAGCCTTGCTGCGCGGCCCAACGCTCATAGCTGCGGGCGAATGGCGTCTCCGCGACCCCGACGAGCAGGGTGGCGACCACGGCGGCGCTGAAGATCCAGCGTAGACCGACGTAGGCGCGCCACCAGATGCTCTGATCGAACAGGGCGATGAAGTGGGCGAAGAAGCCGAGCAGGGCGAAGGCCGCAGCGGCGTGCGCCCACCAGCGTCGGCTGCGCAGGGCCAGGACGACAAGGAGGCCGAACAGCGCGCCATCGAGCACCGCCACCGCCGCGCGGACCGTGAGCCAGACCCAGTGGTCGACGAGACCGCTGAGAACGAAATTGGCGAGCACCAGACCGACGCCGATACGGACCGACCGGTCCCCGAAGGCCAGTCCGACCGCGGAAACAGCGAAGGTCGCCAGCCAGAAGACCTGCTGCGCGGGCGTTCCAAGGAAGGCCAGGATGTCACCATTGTTCATCCCTTGACGATCAGCGCTTGGGCGGCGGGGATCAAGCGACCTGGCGCAGGCGACCGACAGGCTCGACCCGGGGGCCGTCGTCCGTGGGTTTGAGTTCGGGACCGCCGAGCACGCTCCACACGATCCTCATCGCCTTGGCGTCCCTCGCCATCTGTTTGTGGCCCTCGATCAGGGCGCGACGCGCCTTCGTCAGGGTGCCGCCGCATGTGGCGACGTGCTCCAGCGCCTCCTGCCCGACCACGGCCGCGATGCCGTGATCCATTCGCCCCCGGGTCATCAGGGCGGACAGGTCGCCGACCTCGGCCAGGGCCGTGTCCAGGGCCCGTTCGGCGGCGTAGAGTTTTTCGGCCATCTGACGGCCAAGCTCGTTGCGATCGGACATAGGTCTGCGCTCCTCCGGCACGGCGGGACACTCGAACGGGATCAGATCGATTCAGCCCAGGCCGTGAAACGCCCGGGAGGTCACCAGCGCCAGCACCGCGAGAACGCCGATCACCGCGAACACCGCGATAATGACGCTCGTATTGACGAGGCCGGGCGGCGTGGGTCGGTAGAAGGAAGGCGGTCGCGAAGCGGGTCCGGAGACGCTGACAGAAGAGCCGGTTCCGGCCTGGGGCGACATGCTCAAACGATGACCGGTTTCTGACCAATTTCGCCTGAACTCGGCGATGGCGTCCTGTCGCTGACTGACGCCGAGCTTGCGGTACGCCGACTGCAGGGTGTTGCTGACGGTCCGTTCGGCGATGCCAAGTTGGGAGGCGATCTCCTTGTTCTTGAGGCCGCCTTCCAGCAACCGCAGACAACTCACCTCGCGCACCGTCAGCCGGTCAGCCATGTCGTCCCCCTCAGCAGGCGAAACTTTCACCGGTTCGGGTGCAAGGTCCAGAGGGTTAACCGGGGCGCCGTCAATTGCGGGGTTCGGCGGAGCCCGTTGCGTGCCGCCCCGCCCCTCCCGGGGACTGGCAACCGGCGCTGACG
>JAAXIW010000095.1 GCA_012270135.1 Brevundimonas sp.
GCGTGATGGCACAGCCTGGCGCGCGGGCAAGAGGGGGCTTGCGGAAGAAGGGCCTCAGGCAGCCTTGCGGCTGGCCTTCCGGTCGAAGAACAGCGCCTGGCTGATCGCCGCCTTCACCGTCTCCGGCTGGAACGGCTTGGTGATCAGGAAGGTCGGCTCGGGCCGTTCCCCGGTCAGGAGACGCTCCGGGAAGGCGGTGATGAAGATCACCGGCACGTCGATCCGCTTCAGGATGTCCTTGACCGCGTCGATGCCCGACGAGCCATCGGCCAGCTGGATGTCGGCCAGCACCAGACCCGGACGGTTGCGCGCGACCGCGTCGACAGCCTCGTCGTGAGTGGTGGCGGTGCCGGTGACGCGATGACCCAGTTCCTTCACCAGGCTCTCGATGTCGGCGGAAATGATCGCCTCGTCCTCGATGATCAGGACGTCGGTGGCCAGTTCGGCGTCGATGTCCGACTGGGCCTCGGCGATCAGCCGCTCGACGTCCATGGCGTCGGCGTCGAGGATCTGGGCGGCTTCCGAAGGCGTGAAGCCTTCGAGGGCGGTCAGCAGGAAGGCCTGGCGCGAGCGCGGGGCGATCTGCATCAGGCGGCGGGAGGCGTCGTCGCGCCCCTCGATGCCGCTCTTGTCCTCCAGCTGGGCGCCGGTCGAGGCCCAGATCGCGTGAAAGACGTGATAGAGGGCGACGCGCGGCGTCATCTCCGCCGGCAGCTGGCGTTCGCCGGCGGCGAGCGCCTCGAGCGCCACCCGCACATAGTTGTCACCGGTGGTCTGGTCGCCGGTCAACGCACGGGCGTATCGACGCACATAGGGCAGATGCGGCGCGAGACGGGCCAGCAGGCTCATGTAGTATTCCCCGACAGAAAGCGGTCCCGATCAATTTGGAACCTCGGCAAGCCCCGTCAACGTATCAAATCGGCCACGGTTCCCGCCGGTCGGCGAAAGCTTGAGCATTAATCCGCCGTAACATAGGAACCCTCCTTGGACGCTGGCGTTTTCGGCAATCGCAGCAACAGCGTCAGGGTGGCGGCCGTTCATTCGATGACAGACAATTCGAACCCTTCCCGCAAGGCGGCGGCCTCCGGAGGTCCCGCGCTCGAAGAAGCGCGCCTCCGTCAGCAGGCGATCGGGGTCAAGCTCAGGCATATGTTCGACGAGGTCGTGAACGAGCCCGTGCCGGACGAGTTTCTCGACATCCTTCGCCGCGCCGACGAGCGGTCCGACGGAGGTGGCGCATGAGCGGCGCCTCGTCTCCGCCGCCCAAGCCGCCCTCCGCCGACGACAACGCCTTCAAGAGGGAGCTGGTCGCGCTGATCCCGCATCTGCGGGCGTTCGCGCGCACCCTGACCGGCGATCCGACGGCGGCCGACGATCTGGCCCAGGACGCCATGATGAAGGCGTGGGACGCCCGCGCCAGCTATCAGATGGGCACCAATATGAAGGCGTGGACCTTCATGATCCTGCGCAACCAGTTCTACTCGGAGAAGCGCCGCTCGTGGCGCCAGTCCCAGCTGGATCAGGAGGCGGCCGAGCGCACCCTTGTGGCCGTGGACGACCCGGAATCCCCCGTCGCCCTCGACGAACTGCGTCTGGCGCTGGCCACCCTGCCGGAAGAGCAGCGCGAAGCCCTGATCCTCGTCGGCGCCGGCGGCTTCGCCTATGAGGAGGCGGCCGAGATCTGCCAGTGCGCCGTCGGCACGGTGAAGAGCCGCGTCTCCCGCGCCCGCAAGGCGTTGCAGGCCACGCTCGAGCGCGGCGGATACGCCCGCGACGGCCGCGCCGCCGGCGACGCCATGCGTTCCATTCTCGCCGACGCCGACCGCCTGAGCAGCGTTCGGGGCTGAGGTGGTCCGCCTCGGGCGAGCGCTCGGTCGGGGTCTGGCTCCGCCACAGTTCCACGGCATCCGCTTCCGCCTCGGCGCCGCCCTGGCCTTCGCCCTGCTGCCGGTTCTCGCGCTCGGCGCCTTCCAGGCCGACGCCCAGTTCAGGGTCCAGGACCTCCAGCGGCGCGACGACCTTCAGCTCGCGGCCGAGCGCACCGCCGCCAGCGTCAAGGGCCGGCTCGACAGCACGACGGTCCTGCTTCAGGCGCTTCGTCCCGAGGCGCTCGAACTGTATTGCGAGCCGAGGCTCACCGCCCTGGTCCAGCGCCTCGATGGCCTCGATGGCCTGGCGCGCCTGACCCCCACGGGCCAGACCGCCTGCGCATCCAGGGCGCTCGGCGAGGCCACGCCCGCCTGGATGGAACAGGCCCGCGCATCGCCGTGGTTCAAGCGCCTGCGCAGTGGCGAGGACACGGTTCTCGCGCGGGCTCCGCTCACCGCCGGCGAGACGCCCGGCCTGATCGTGGCCATCCGGCTCGAGCGGCCGCTCGGCGCCTTCGACGGCGCCATGGTGGCGGTGATCCCGCTGGCGACCCTGCAGCCCGATATCGCCGACCGCGCCCTGCCCGAGGGCTCGCAGGCGGCCCTGACGGATGGACAGGGCCAGATACTGACCGCGAGCGACCCCGCCGCCTTCACCCTGTCGCGCGGCCGCAGCGTGGCGGGCTGGGTGGAACGCGCCCGCGCGAACGCCTCGGCCACCTTCGAGGCGGACGACGCCGAGGGCCGGCCACGGGTCTACGCCGGGGCGGCTCTCGCCGGCCGCGACGTCTACGCCCTGCTGTCCGCCCCCGCCCCCGGCCTGTTGTCATGGGCCCGCCTGAACCCCGTCGGCGCCTTCATGGTCCCGCTGCTGGCCTGGCTGATCGCCTTCCTGTCGGTCATGTGGGTGTCGGAACGGATCGTGGTCCGCTGGCTGGTCTATCTCGAGCGGGTCGCCGCCATCTACGCGCGCGGACGGTTCTCGGTGCGTCCGGTCCAGGCCATGAACGCCCCTGCCGAGATCCGCGTCCTCGCCCGCACCCTCGACGACCTGGCCGACACCATCACCACCCGCGACGCCGCCCTGAACGCCTCCATCGAGGAGAAGGACGCGCTGATGCGCGAGATCCACCACCGGGTGAAGAACAACCTGCAGATCATCTCGTCCCTGTTGTCGATGCAGCAGCGCGCCCTGACCGACGCCCAGGCCAAGGCGGCGGTGGGCGACACCCGCCAGCGCATCTCGGCCCTCGCCCTGATCTACCGGACCCTCTACCAGAGCGCTGACCTGCGCTACGCCGACGCCCGCATCTTCCTGACCGAACTGGTCGGCCAGCTGGTCGCCAGCGAGTCGGGCAGGGGACCGGTGGTGACGTCCTCCGTCGAGGCCGATTCCCTCGTCGTCGACCCGGACAAGCTGGCGCCGCTCGCCCTGTGGCTGGTCGAGGCGGTCACCAACGCGCAGAAGCACGCCTTCGCAGGCCGCGGCGGAGCGCTCAAGGTGCGGTTCCGCGTCGAGGGCGAGACCAGCATCCTCGAGGTCGAGGACGACGGGCCGGGCGTCAGCGAGACCTTCCGCGCCGGCGTCGGACGCACCCTGATGGGGGCCTTCGCCAAGCAGCTGCGGGGCGAGGTCGAACTGGTCCCCGCGCCGGACGGCGGCACGATCGCCCGCATGACCTTCGCGACGCCCGAAGCCGTCACGCCCATCGACCCCGCCGATCTCGGAACCCGGACCGCCTCCCGACGTTCCTGATGCACACGCCGCTCCCCCCGGCGAGAGGAGATCGCACCATGCGCAAGATGTTCATTCTGTTCGCCGCCGCCGCCGCCCTTACGACGGCTGCCTGCAACACCATTTCGGGCGTCGGCCGCGACGCCTCGGCGGCGGGCGACGCCGTCACCGACGCGGCGGAAGACGCCAAGAACTAGAAACCGGTTCCCGACCGCGGCTCCCCCCGACACGCGTTCGGTTGAAGAAGGCCCGCCTGGCGTTTCGCCGGCGGGCCTTTGTCGTGCACGGCGCCTGCCCGCTTGCGCCCGCGAACGGCGGCGCTAGCATTGGCCCCGGGGGCGCCCGTCAGACGGCGCCGGGGGGACGATACGCATGACCGAAGACGCGACGCCGACCGCAGCGGAATCCCGCGCCGGTCCCGGCCTGAAGACGGTGGTCACCGCCTCGGCCGCCGGCACCGCCTTCGAATGGTATGATTTCTTCATTTTCGGCTCGCTGGCGGGCGTCATCGCCAGCCATTTCTACGCCGAGGTCAGCGAGGCGACCGGCTACATCCTGGCGCTGCTGACCTTCGGGGTCGGCTTCGTCGTTCGTCCGCTCGGGGCGCTGGTGTTCGGCTGGTTCGGCGACCGCACCGGGCGCAAGACCACCTTCCTTGTCACCATCACCCTGATGGGGGTGGCCACCGTGGCCATCGGCCTGCTGCCGGACTACGGCGACATCGGCGTCGCCGCGCCCATCCTGCTGATCCTGATGCGGGTGCTGCAGGGCTTCGCCCTCGGCGGCGAATACGGCGGCGCCGCCATCTATGTCGCCGAACACGCGCCCGTGAAGAAACGCGGCTTCCTGACCGGCTGGATCCAGACCACCGCCGCCCTCGGCCTGATCGGCGCCCTGAGCGTGATCCTGATCACCCGCAAGATCGTCGGCGCCGAGGCCTTCGACGAGTGGGGCTGGCGCATTCCGTTCCTGCTCTCCGCCCTGCTGCTGGGCATCTCCCTGTGGATCCGCATGCGGCTGGACGAGAGCCCGGCCTACCGCCGCATGGAGGCGGAGGCCTCCGACGCCGACCACCGCGCCCCCTACAAGGAAGCCTTCCTGACCTGGCGCAACGGGCGCTTCGTCCTGCTGGCCCTGTTCGGCATCATGATCGCCCAGGGCGCGGTCTGGTACTGCGGCTATTTCTACAGCCGCTTCTTCATGGAGCGGATTCTCAAGGTCGAGGTCGCCACCGTCGACATGCTGATGCTCTGGCTGACCGTGGCCTCGGCCGGGCTCTACGTCTTCTTCGGCTGGCTGTCGGACCGGGTCGGGCGCAAGCCGGTGATGCTGTTCGGCATGATCCTGGCGCTGGTCGCCTTCTTCCCCGGTTTCCACGCCCTGACGAAGGCCGCCAACCCCGCCCTGGCCGAGGCCCAGGCCTCCGCCCCGGTGACCGTGGTGGCCGATCCCGCGTCGTGCGCCCTGCAGTTCGATCCGGTCGGCAAGGCCGCCTTCGCCAGTTCCTGCGACATCGCCAAGAGCGTGCTGTCCAATGCCGGGGTCTCCTACGCCAACGCCGAGGCCCTGCCCGGCAGCGTGGCGACGATCCGGATCGGCCAGACCGAGGTGGCGTCCATTGATGGCGGAGCCCTCGCTCCGGCCGATCTCAAGGCCGCCCGCGCCGACGTCGAGACCCGGATCAAGGCCGCCCTCACCGCCGCCGGCTATCCGGACCGGGCCGACCCCGCCCGGATGAACCTGCCGCTGATGTTCGCCATCCTGATGGTCTTCATCGTGGCCGCCACCGCCCTCTACGGACCGCAGGCGGCCGCCCTGGTCGAGCTGTTCCCGACCCGGGTGCGCTACACGGCCATGAGCCTGCCCTACAACATCGGCACCGGCTGGGTCGGCGGCCTGCTGCCCGCAGCCAGCTTCGCCCTGGTGGCGGCCTCGGGGAACATCTATTTCGGCCTGTGGTATTCGGTGGCCTTCACCCTCGTGGCCGTCATCGTCAGCCTGATCTGGCTGCCGGAGACCCGGGGCCGGGACCTGAACACGATCGGGAGCTGAGGCGTTACCCCTCGGCGCCCCACCGCCGGAGACGATCATGACCGACCAGACGAGCCGCGACGCCGGCCTCGCCCTGTTGCGCGAACACGCCCTGATCGCCGGCGAACCGGTGACCTCGAAGACGCGCATCGCCGTCGACGATCCCGCCACCGACGAGATCATCGGCCACGTCCCGGACCTCGGCGTCGAGGAGACGGAACGCGCCATCCAGGCCGCGCACGACGCCTTCCCCGGCTGGTCACGCTCGGACCCTCACAAGCGCGCCGGCATCCTGCGCGAATGGGCCCGCCTGATCGATGACAACGCCGAGGGCCTCGCGGCCCTGATGGCGCTCGAGAACGGCAAGCCGTTCGAGGAGGCCAGGGGCGAGGTCGCCTACGCCAACAGCTTCATCAAATGGTTCGCCGGCGAGGCCGAACGGCTGATCGGCGAGACCCAGGACAGCCCGCTGGGCCATGTCATCCTGACCTTCCGCGAGGCGGTCGGCCCGTGCGCCTTCATCACCCCGTGGAATTTCCCGGCCGCCATGCTGACCCGCAAGCTGGGCCCCGCCCTCGCCGCCGGCTGCACCGCCGTGGTCAAGCCGGCCAGCCAGACGCCCTTCACCGCCATCGCCCTGGCCGAACTGGCCCACAAGGTCGGCCTGCCCAAGGGCGTCCTCAGCGTCGTCACCGGCGACGCGGCGACCATCGGCGGCGCCCTGACCGCCTCGCCGCTGATCCGCAAGCTCAGCTTCACCGGTTCGACGCCGATCGGCCGGTTGCTGGCCGAGCAGTGCGCCCCGACGCTGAAGCGGGTGTCGATGGAGCTGGGCGGCGCCGCGCCGCTGATCGTCTTCGCCGACGCCGACCTCGACCTCGCCGTGGCCGAGACCATCAAGGGCAAGTTCCGCAACTCCGGCCAGACCTGCGTCTGCCCCAACCGGGTCTATGTCGAACGCGCCGTCGCCGACGACTACGCCCGCAAGCTGGCCGACGCCGTCTCGAAGATCCCCGTCGGCCCCGCCTTCGAGCCCGGCGTCAAGGTCGGCCCCCTGATCGAGGACAAGGCCATCCGCAAGGTCCAGGACCACCTCGCCCTGACCAAGGCCTCGGGCGGCGAGGTGCTGACCGGCGGCGAACCCCACGAACTCGGCGGCCGCTTCTTCCAGCCGACCGTCACCCTCGGCGGCGACGACGCCCTGTTCCGCCGCGAGGAGACCTTCGGCCCCCTGATCCCGGTCTTCCCCTTCGACCGCGAGGACGAGGTGCTGGAGATGGCCAACGACAGCGAGTTCGGCCTCGCCTCCTACGTCTTCACCCGCGACCTCGACCGCGCCATGCGCATGGGCCGCCGGATCGAGGCCGGCATGTGCGGCGTCAACACCGGCCTGATCTCGACAGCCGTCGCCCCCTTCGGCGGCGTCAAGCAATCCGGCTACGGCCGCGAGGGCTCGATCCACGGCATCGACGAATACGTCGACATCAAACAGGTGACCCTGGCGCTGCGCTGACCGTCAGACCCGTCAGGCGCCGTCGCCTTGCCGTAGGGCGCGCGGCGGTTTCAAATGGCGACCGACGCACGGGAGAGGGTTGATGATCGCACGACTGGCCGCCGCGGCCGCCCTCGCCCTGCTGACCGCCGCGCCGGCGGTCGCCCAGACGCCCGAGGGCGGCCCGTGGCGGCTGCAGCGCCTCTACGCCCCGACCCCCGAGGTGCACGAGCCGTTCCGCTTCTGGCTCTCCGTGCCCGACTTGGCCGCCGCACACGGCGAGGCCAGCCCGATCTTGCGCTCGCTGATGCTGAACCCGGATGGCGGCTGGTCGGTCATCACCACCGAGTACCGTTGCGGCGAGAACCGCACCCGTCCCGTCGAGGCGCGGAGTTTCGACGCCGCGGGCCGCGAACTCTTCGCGGACGCCTGGGAGGACGCGACCCGCGACCTCAATCCGGTGCTCCCGGACTATGTGGTCTACGGCATCGTCTGCAACGGCGAGGAGGCCGGCGCGGAGGAAGTCTCCACCCTCGCGGCGGCCCGGGAAATGGAGGCCGAAGACCACGCCCGCTACCTCGTCATCGCCGAGGCGGCGGCGGCGGCGGCGGCCGCGACGCCCTCGGTGGAAGAGGCCCCCTGCTATCGCAACGTCCTGCGCAATCCGTTCTTCGCCATCCCCGAAACGGCCCCGACAGGAGATCCGGGGATTCCGGTCATGCGGGTGTTCATGGGCGGAGGGCAGACCCTCTGGGCGTGGCGGGACGCCGTCGGCCGACCTCCACGCTGGACGTCCCCGGAGTCGCCCGGCGACGGCCCGCTCTATCTGGCCGAAGGCCAAGGCGTGGTGCAGTCCGACGTGCGGGCGACCGCCGGACGCTGGCGGCTTGTGATCGGCGCGGTCGACGGCGGCGCCCGACCGGCCGGCCTGACCGTGACGGTCCAGGGTAGGACCGATCAGTCGGAGATCTTCGCGCTGGAGCCGCTGGAGCCGCTGGAGCCGCCGACGCTGAACGTCATCGAACTGGAGTTTCCCTCCGATCCCGACGGTCTGAGCGTGACCCTGACCGGCCGCGGCCCCGGCGAGGCCCGGCTGATGATGGCCTGTCTCACGAAGCTGGACTGAACGGCCGGCTCAGACCGGCAGCGCCCCCCGCTTGACCACCGTCCGCATGGCCACGCTGGACGACACTCGCGTCACTCCCGGGATGCGGGTCAGCTCGCGGGAATGGACCCGCTCCAGGTCGTCGACGTCGCGCACCACCAGCCGCAGCAGATAGTCCGAGCCGCCGGTCATCAGATAGCATTCGACCACCTCGGGCACGGTGGCCACGGCCGTCTCGAAGGCGGTCAGGGCCGCCTCGGCCTGGGATGACAGGGTAACGGTCACGAACACGCTGATCGGCAGGCCCACGGCCCGCTCATTGATGATGGCGGCATAGCGGCTGATGACGCCCTCGGTCTCGAGCGCGCGCAGCCGCCGGAGACAGGCGCTCTCGGACAGATTGACCGTGCGGGCCAGATCGGCATTCGAAATCCGGCCGTTCTCCTGCAGGGCGCGCAGCATCTTGCGATCGATGGCATCCAGGGTGACGGCAGAAACAGTCTTCATTTGAGCCTCATAAGCAAGGTTCTGCGACTTTACGCCGTTCACCCAGCAAAATGAACAGGAACCTGCGCCGCTGCCCCCGCTAGATTGCGCGCCAAACCGGGTCCGAAGGGCCCGTCCGCAACACAGAGGAAACGGTCATGCGCGTCGGTGTCCCCCAGGAAATCAAGAAGAATGAACACCGCATCGGCCTGACGCCGACGGCCGTGCGCGAATATGTGGCCCATGGCCATACGGTGCTGGTCCAGACCGGCGCGGGCGACGGCGCGGGCTTCACCGATGCCGAATACAAGCTGGCGGGCGCGAAGATCGCCCCGGACGCCAAAACCGTCTTTGCCGACAGCGACATGATCGTGAAGGTCAAGGAGCCCCAGAAGGTCGAGTGGGAAATGCTCCGCGAGGACCAGATCCTGTTCACCTACCTGCACCTCGCGCCCGACCCCGAGCAGACCAGGGGCTTGCTGGCCTCGAAATGCGCCGCCATCGCCTATGAGACCGTCACCGACGCCAAGGGCGGCCTGCCGCTGCTGGCGCCGATGTCGGAGGTCGCCGGCCGCATCGCCGTCTTCTCGGCCGCCGAGACCCTGCTCAAGCACAACGGCGGCATGGGCCTGCTGTTCTGCGGCGTCCCGGGCGTGGCCCCGGCCCGCGTGCTGGTGCTGGGCGGCGGCGTCGTCGGCCTCAACGCGGCGCGCATGGCCCTGGGACTCGGCGCCGAGGTGGTCGTGCTGGAACGCTCCATCCCCCGCATGGCCTATATCGACGAGGTCACCCAGGGCCGCGTCATCACCCGCTACTCCTCGATCAATGCGATCGACGAGGAGATGGTCAAGGCCGACGTCATCATCGGCGCCGTGCTGGTCCACGGCGCGGCGGCGCCCAAGCTGATCAAGCGCGAGGACCTGAACGCGATGAAGAACGGCGCGGTGCTGGGCGACGTGGCCATCGACCAGGGCGGCTGTTTCGAGACCTCGAAGGCCACCACCCACGAGGACCCGACCTACGAGATCGACGGCGTCGTTCACTACTGCGTCGCCAACATGCCCGGCGCCGCCCCGCGCACCTCGTCCGAGGCTCTCAACAACGCCACCCTGCCGTTCGGCCTGGCCCTGGCCAACAAGGGCCTCGAAGCCCTCAAGGCCGACCCCCACCTGGCCCGCGGTCTCAATGTGCTGAAGGGCGAGATCACCTATCCGGCGGTGGCCGAGGCCATGGGCCTGTCGTGGAGCGATCCGTTCGGGGTGTGGGCTAAGGGGTAAGCTGAGGCAGTAGGCAGTAGGGCTTGGGCAGTAGGTTGGCCGGAAAGCGCGGCTACGCCTCTCCGATGCCTACTGCCTATTGCCTACTGCCTACTCACTCTCCCAGCCTGTAATTCGCCGCGCTTTTCCTACATAAGCCCGCGATGAAGTTCCTCGACCAGGCCAAGATCTACATCCGCTCCGGCAACGGCGGGGCGGGCGCCGTCTCGTTCCGGCGCGAGAAATTCATCCCCAACGGCGGTCCGGACGGCGGCGACGGCGGCAATGGCGGCAACGTCTGGATCACCGCCGTCGAGGGGCTGAACACCCTGATCGACTACCGCTACCAGCAGCATTTCAAGGCCCAGACCGGCGTCCACGGCATGGGCCGCCAGATGCATGGCGCCAAGGGCGAGGACGTCATCCTCAAGGTGCCGGTCGGCACCCAGGTCCTCGACGAGGACAGGGAGACGGTGCTGCTCGACATGGACGAGGCCGGCAAGACCGAGCTGCTGCTCAAGGGCGGCAACGGCGGCTGGGGCAATGTTCGCTTCAAGGGTCCGCAGAACCAGGCCCCCGCCTACGCCAACCCCGGCCAGGAGGGTCAGGAGCGCTGGATCTGGCTGCGCCTGAAGCTGATCGCCGACGTCGGCCTCGCCGGCCTGCCCAACGCCGGCAAGTCGACCTTCCTCGCCGCCGCCAGCGCCGCCCGGCCCAAGATCGCCGACTACCCCTTCACCACCCTGGTGCCCAACCTCGGCGTGGTCGACCTGTCGGCCACCGAGCGGTTCGTCATCGCCGACATCCCCGGCCTGATCGAGGGCGCGCATGAAGGGGCCGGCATCGGCACCCGCTTCCTCGGCCACGTCGAGCGTTCGGGCTGCCTGATCCACCTGATCGACGGAACCCAGGACGATGTCGCCAATTCCTGGCGGATCATCCGCCACGAGCTCGAGGCCTATGGGGCCGGGCTCGCGGACAAGCCGGAGGTGCTGGCCCTGAACAAGATCGACGCCCTCGATCCCGAGGCCCGCGAGGCGAAGGCCGCCGAGCTCGAGGCCGTCGCCGGCCGCCGACCCATGCTGGTCTCCGGCGTCTCGGGCGAGGGCGTCACCGAACTGCTGCGCGCCGCCTGGACCGAGGTCCGCCGGGAGCGCGGCGAGGTCGCCCCCGCCGAGACCGACGAGACCGTCGTTGAAACCCCCGGAGGTTGGACCCCGTGACTCTCGCCGATCCGCCCCTCGCCGCGACCGCGATCGCCGCCGCCGAACGGATCGTGATCAAGATCGGCTCGTCCCTGCTGGTGGACCGCAAGACCAACGCCGTCGATCTGGTCCGGCTGCGCGGCCTGGCCGCCGACATCGCCGGCTTCAAGGCCGAGGGCAAACAGGTCCTCGTCGTCTCCTCGGGGGCCGTCGCCCTGGGCCGCCGCCGGATGGGCAGCCGCGCCCGCGGCGCCGGGCTCGAGAAGAAGCAGGCCGCCGCCGCCGCCGGCCAGTCGATGCTGATGCACGCCTGGGAGTCGGTGTTCGATCCGCACGACGTCATCACCGCCCAGATCCTGCTGACCCGCGACGACACCGAAACCCGGCGCCGCTGGCTCAACGCCCGCGCCACCGTCGGCGCCCTGCTCGACATGGGGGCGGTGCCGATCGTCAACGAGAACGACACCATCGTCACCGACCAGATCAAATACGGCGACAACGACCGTCTGGCCGCGCGCGTGGCCCAGCTGATCAGCGCCGATCTGCTGGTCCTGCTGTCGGATGTCGACGGCCTCTACACCGCCGATCCGCGCGTCGATCCCGACGCCGAACACATCCCCTACATCGAAGCCCTGACGCCCGAGATCGAGGCCATGGCCACGGGCGCCAACGCCGAGGCCGGGGTCGGCACCGGCGGCATGGCCACCAAGCTGATGGCGGCGCGCATCGCCGGCGAGGCCGGCTGCGCCACCCTGATCGCCCAGGGACGGCCCAAGACCAAGGGGGCGCGGACGCTGGAGGAAGGCCGCCGCTGCACGGTCATCGCGGCCTCGACGACGGTGAAGGCGGCCTACAAGCAATGGATCGGCGGCTCGCTCGCCACGCGCGGCGAACTGGTCGTGGACAAGGGCTGCGCCCGCGCCCTGGCCCGCGGCAAGTCTCTTCTGGCCGTCGGCGTCCTGTCGGCCAAGGGCGATTTCGGCAAGGGCGACCCGGTCGAGATCTATGACGAAAACGGCGTCGAGATCGCGCGCGGCCTCGTCCGCTTCGACGCCAATGACCTGTCCAAGATCATCGGCGTGCGCTCGGCCGGCCTGAAGGCGGCGCTCGGCTACCAGGCCGGTCCCGAGGTGGTGCATACCGCCGACCTGGCCCTGCGCTAGGGGAGGGCGACGCCGCCCGCATCGTTCCCTCCACGGGACGCGCGGGTTGAAATTTCAGCGTTAAAGGCCATCTGAAAGGCATGCTTGTGACACTGAACAAGGCCGACGCCCCCGCCTCGCCCGACGTTTCCGACAGCCTTGAAGGCGATATGCTCGCCATGGGCCGCCGCGCCCGCGCCGCCGCCCGCGCCCTGGCCCTCGCCGGTCCGGAGTCCCGCACGAAGGCCATCGCCGGCATGGCCGAGGCATTGCGCGCCCGCTCGGACAAGGTGCTCGCCGCCAACGCCGCCGACCTCGATGACGCGAAGGCCAAGGGCATGGCCACGGCCATGATGGATCGCCTCGCCCTCGACCCGAAACGGCTTGAAGGCGTCATTGGCGCCCTGGAATCGATCGCCGCCATCCCCGATCCCGTCGGCGTCGAGACGGCCCGCTGGACGCCCGAGAACGGCCTCGACATCGCCCGGGTCCGCACCCCCATCGGCGT
>JAAXIW010000216.1 GCA_012270135.1 Brevundimonas sp.
CAAGCACGGCAACGTCGTCCACCTGTTCGAGCGCGAATGCTCGATCCAGCGCCGCCATCAGAAGGTCATCGAGGAAGCCCCCTCTCCCCTCCTCGACGAGGCGACGCGGCAGGCCATGGGCGCCCAGGCCGTCGCGCTGGCCAAGGCGGTCAACTACGACAGCGCCGGCACCGTCGAGTTTGTCGCCGGTCAGGACCGGTCGTTCTTCTTCCTGGAGATGAACACCCGGCTTCAGGTCGAGCATCCGGTGACGGAGCTGATCACCGGCGTCGATCTGGTCGAGCAGATGATCCGGTCGGCGTGGGGGGAGAAGCTCCGGTTCGAGCAGAAGGACCTGACGATCAACGGCTGGGCCATCGAGAGCCGGGTCTATGCGGAGGACCCGTACCGGGGGTTCCTGCCCTCGATCGGGCGGCTCGTGCGGTATGACACGGCGGAGGAAGGCGACAGGGGCGAGTACACGGTCCGCAACGACTCGGGCGTCCGCGAGGGCGACGAGATCTCGATGTTCTACGACCCGATGATCGCCAAGCTGTGCGCCTGGGGCCCGACCCGCGACGCCGCCATCGACGGCATGGCCCGGGCGCTGGAGGACACCCACCTGCAGGGCGTCGGCCACAACGTCCCCTTCCTCGCCGCCGTCATGGACCAGCCGCGCTTCCGCTCGGGCAAGATCTCGACCAGCTACATCAAGGACGAGTTCCCCGACGGCTTCCACGGCCTGCCGCCCACGCGGCGTCAGAGCGACATCCTGAGCGCCGCCGCCGCCGCCATGAACGAGATCCTGACCGAGCTCTCGGGCGACCCCAGCAACCGCACCGACCGGGTCGTCATGATCGACCGCGAGCCCCACGGCGTCACCCTGTCCTATGACGACGACGAGGCCCTGACCCTCGACCTCGCCGGCGAGGACCGCGCCCTCAGGCTCAGCGACATCGACTGGCGCCCCGGCCTGGCCCAGTTCCGCGCCGAGCTGGACGGCGAGCCCTTCACCGCCGAGGTCGCCCGCGTCGCCGACGGCTTCGTCATCCGCCACCGCGCCGCCCGCGCCCGCGTCCGCGTCCTGACCCCCGCCGTCGCCGCCCTCTACGCCCGCCTGCCCGAGAAACAGGCCGCCGACACCTCGAAGCTGATCCAGTCCCCCATGCCCGGCCTCGTCGTCGCCATCCCGGTCGCCGTCGGCCAGGAGGTCAAGACCGGCGAAACCGTCGCCGTCATCGAGGCCATGAAGATGCAGAACATCCTCAAGGCCGAGCGCGACGGCGTGGTCAAGGCGGTCAGCGCCAAGGCCGGCGACCCGGTGGCGGCGGATGATGTGCTGGTGGAGTTTGAGTAGAGGCGCCTCGCCGCCGCGCTTGTCCGCCCCGGCCATCCGCGCCAAGGTCTCCGACTGAACTTCGGAGACATCCCATGCGCCTGACCCTGACCCTCGCCGCCGCCCTCGCCGCCGGCGCCCTGGCCCTGCCCGCCGCCGCCCAGACCGCGCCGGCCGCCGACCCCGCCGGAGAGGGCCGGTACGAGGACGCCCTGCGCCGCATGATCACCGAGACCGCCGCCGGCTCCTGCCCCGCCGATATCATGGGCGCCCCCCTGCTCGCCGCCTGCCAGCAGCAGCTGCCGCAGATGTCCGCCGGCCTCGCCGGCCTCGGCGCCCTCGAATCGGTGACCTTCGTCCGCGCCGAGGACCGCGCCGACGGCCGCCTCGAAACCTACGCCGTCACCTTCGCCGGCGGCCAGACCCTCAACTGGGGCATCGGCGGGGAGACGGACGGCAAGTTCGACGTGGCGTTCGCGGGGAGGTGAGGCGGGACTGGCGGATGCCGGGGCCCACGGACGCCGCGGCGGAGCGGCGCGTCCGGGTCCTCGCGGTCGCCTGTCTGGTTCTCGGCCTCTGGCTCGCCGCGGTCTGGCCCGCCACGGCCCAGACCGGGTCACCGGTCTACGAGTCACAGACCATCCGGACTGACAGCGACGCCGATTCCGACGCAGCCATCGCCACCCGCCTGCGCGGCATCTTCAACGAACTGGACAGCCTCTCCACCGTGCGGGTCCGGGTGGCCGAGGGGGTGGTCACCCTCGACGGCGCCGTGCCGGAGCGTGCGGATCTGGAGCGCGCCGAGGGAATCGCCGGCCGGGTCGAGAATGTCGTTGCGGTGCGCAATGAACTCGAGGCCAGCGTCGACGTCGGCGAGCGCGTCTCCCCCTTCCTCCAGAGACTGCGCGACCTGTTCCGATCGGCCGTCGAGGGCGGACCGCTGATCCTGCTCAGCCTGATCATCGTCTCGGCCTGCGCGGCGCTGGGCTGGTGGGCGGCGTCGTTCGGGCGGTTCTGGCGCAGGCTGACGCCCAACCCGTTCGTCGGCGACCTGCTGTCCCAGGCAGTTCGGGCCGTCAGCGTGGTGGTCGGGGTGGTGCTCGCCCTGAACCTGCTCGGCGCCACCGCCCTGATGGGCACGGTGCTGGGCGGGGCAGGCCTGATCGGCATCGCCGTCGGCTTCGCCCTGCGCGACACGCTGGAGAACTACATCTCCAGCA
>JAAXIW010000254.1 GCA_012270135.1 Brevundimonas sp.
GCTCCGGCCAGCGCGCCGTTCGGGCTGGACGACGTCGTCTCGCTCCCAATTCGGCCCAATCCGCACCGTCCTCTGGCCAGAGGATGGGACAAGGCGGTGGGCAATGCGACGGCGCGCTGGCCGGAGCTGACCGTCATCGAACCGGAGCCCGCCTGATGCGCCAATGGACCGTTGACGCCTTCGCCGCCGCCCCCTTCCGGGGCAATCCGGCCTGCGTGGTCGAGCCCTTCGACCGCTGGCCCTCCGACGACTGGATGCAGGCGCTGGCGAAGGAGAACAACCAGGCCGAGACGGCCTTCCTGCTGCGCACCGACGACCCGGCCCGCTTCGGCCTGCGCTGGTTCACGCCGGGCCGCGAGGTCGATCTGTGCGGCCACGCCACCCTCGGCTCGGCCCATGTGCTGATGGCCGAGATCGGCGTCGAGGCGGCGGTCCTGACCTTCGACAGCCGCTCGGGACCGCTGATCGTGCGCCGCGCCGGCGACGGCTACGAGATGGACTTCCCGGCCGACCCGCCGCATCGCACCGGACCCCTCGCCGGACTGGCCGAAGCCCTTGGCGTCGAGCCGGTCGAGGTCTGGGCCGGGCGCTATCTGGTCGCCGTGCTGGCCGATGCGGCCGCCGTGCGCGCCCTGCGGCCCGACATCGCCGCCCTGTCGTCCCTGCAGGGCGAGGCCGGGGAGGCGGGCGAGGTCATCGTCTGCGCCGCCGCCGCCCCGGACGACGATGTCGACGTGATCGACCGCTTCTTCGCCCCGGGCTGCGGCGTCGACGAGGATCCGGCCACCGGCTCGGCCCACTGCATCCTCGGACCCCTTTACGCCGACCGGCTGGGCCGGCCGACGGTGCGCTTCCGTCAGGTCTTTCCCGGCCGGGGCGGCGATCTCGAGACCGAGGCGCACGGCGACCGGGTCCTGCTGCGCGGCCGGGCGGTCACCGTCATCGAGAGCCGGTTGCGCATCGCGCCATAGGATAGGGGCGCCGCCCTTTCGGACGACGCCCCTCGGACCTTCAGGGGAGGGAAGGTCAGGCGCTACCAGCGACGATTGTCGCGGTCGCGGCGCTCGCTGCGGATCTGCACGGCCAGGCGGTCGTAGCGGCGATCCAGATCGTTGCGCTCCCAGCGGGTCAGGCCGCCGCGCATATAGTTGCGCTCCAGCCGGACAAGGCTGTTGAGCTCGGCCTGCAGCCGGACGGCCTCCCGGCGGCTCAGCTGGCCGTTGCGGATGCCGACGTCGATCCGGCGATCGAGCTGGTATTTGCGCTGGGCGATCGACTGCCAGCGGCCATGATTTTCATAGCGGTCGCCCCGATCGTAGCGGTCATCGCGATCATGGCGGTCATACCGGTCATGACGGTCATACCGGTCATGACGGTCGTACCGGTCGTAGTTCTGGGCGGAGGCCGGGACCGCGACGGACGCCGCGGCGATGGCCAGCACGGGGATGAGGGCTTTCTTCATCATCGTCTTTATCCTTCGCGTTCGACGCAGGCCGGGTTGGCTGCGTTGAGGTCACAGGACGCCTTTTCGTCTGAGCGCGGTCTGAACGGCTCGTGTCAGCTTGCGTTCATGTCGACGAGGACGCATCCATGCGCCTCGCGTGCGCGGGACCTCATTCGGGATGCGCGGGGCGCGATGACGGTGAAATATGTCTACACTCGCCGTTCAGCCGTCGTTCAGAGCCTGGGGCCTAGATCGTCGTCCATGACCCGGATGCCCGCCTACATCCTTGCCGCCCTGATCGCCGCCGCGCCCCTGTCCGCGGCGGCGCAGGATCGTGGTGACCGCATGGAGGCGCTGCGGGAAAGTCGCGCCGCCGGCGGCGGGTCCCAGGATCGCGGCTCCCGCCCCGAGCGCGACGGCCGCGGTCAGTCCGACAGTCAGCGCGAGCGGCCGTCCCGCGAGCAGGCGGAGCCGCCGCGCGTCAGCATGGGGGCCGCGGTCCAGCGTGCATCCGCCGGCCGTCCGGGACGTTTCCTGGGCGCGAGCAATCGCGGCGACACGATTGTGGTCCGTTGGGAGTATCCCGGGGGGCGGGTCGCCGACATCATGGTGGACGGCCGCACCGGCCGGGTGATCGGAGAACGCTGAATGCGCGTGCTGCTTGTCGAGGACGACGCCGACCTGTCGCGCCAGTTGAAGGGCGCGCTGTCCGACGCCGGCTATGCCGTCGACCACGCCGCCGATGGCGAGGAGGCTCATTTCCTCGGCGACACCGAACCTTACGATGTGATCGTGCTGGACCTCGGCCTGCCCAAGATCGACGGCGTGTCCGTCCTCGAGCGCTGGCGACGCGAGGGCAAGACCGCGCCGGTGCTGATCCTGACCGCGAGAGGCGCCTGGTCGGACAAGGTCTCCGGGTTTGACGCCGGCGCCGACGACTATCTGACCAAGCCCTTCCACACCGAGGAGCTTCTGGCCCGGCTGCGCGCCCTGCTGCGGCGCTCGGCCGGCATCGCCTCCTCGACCCTGTCCTGCGGCGGCCTGCGTCTCGATCCCCGGGCGGCCCGAGCCAGCGTCAACGGCGAGCCTCTGCGGCTGACGTCGCTGGAATATCGCCTGCTGCACTATCTAATGATGCACCAGGGTCGGGTGATCAGCCGCACCGAGCTGGTCGAACACCTCTACGATCAGGACTTCGATCGCGATTCCAACACCATTGAGGTCTTCGTCGGGCGTCTGCGCAAGAAGATCGGGTCCGACCGGATCGAGACGGTGCGCGGTCTCGGCTACCGGCTGACATCCCTGCCTGGGGAGAGCGACGAGACGTGACGGACGGCGCGGGGGGCCCTGTCGACGCCAAGGCGGCGGATGAGCCGCGCACCTGGGGCCGATGGTTCGGACGCCCCGGACGAAGCCTGACCCGACGTCTGATCTGGCTGGCCTCCGCCTGGATCGTGCTCGCCCTCTTCCTCGCCGGTTGGGCCCTGACCAACCAGTACCAGGAATCGGCCCTGCGCCGGCTCGGCCACATGCTCTCCGCCACCATCGACGAGGTGGTGCTGGCGACCAATGCGGGACCGGCCGGATCGCTGACGGTCGAAGAGGTGCGGGACGAGCAAACCCTGCGAGCCCTGTCCGGCAAATACTGGGCCGTGGCCGAGCCCGGACCCGATGGGCGGCTGCGCATTCTGGTGCGTTCCCCGTCGCTGGCGGGCGAGAGCCTGACCATCCCCGACGAGCTGCCCGGGCGACTGCAGGCGGCGCGGGGGGCGACGATCAGCTACAACGACCCGGACGGTTTGCGCCGTGGCGGAGAGGGCCCGCTCGGCGTGCCTCTGCGCGTCGCGGCGAGCATGAAGCAGCTGCCGGGTCGGACCGAGCCCGTCGTCTTCCTCGCCGGCATCGATCGCTCGAATATCGACAGCGACACCCGCCAGTTCGCCACCTTCACCTGGACGGCTCTGCTGATCCTCGGTCTTGGCCTGGTGATCGCCGTCTTCCTGCAGGTCCAGATCGGCCTGCGCCCTCTCTACGCCCTGCGCAACGAGATCGCCGACGTCCGCAAGGGCCGGGCGGCGCGGATCGCCCGCAGCTACCCGCTCGAAATCCAGCCCCTGGCCGAACAGGTCAACCGGCTGCTCGACCACAACCAGGAGACCGTCGAACGCCAGCGCACCCATGTCGGCAATCTGGCTCACGCGCTGAAGACGCCCCTGTCGGTGATGCTGGCCGAGGCCGGCGCGCACAAGGGCGCCTTGCCCGATATCGTGCGCCGCCAGACGGAGGTCATGAAGGCCCAGGTGGATCACCACCTGCGCCGGGCCCGCGCCGCCGCCCGCGCCCAGATGCTGGGCGAAATCACCCCCATCGAGCCGGTCCTGGACGAGATGGCGGTCATGCTGGAGCGGGTGTTCGAGGAAAAGAGCGTCGTCATCGACTGGCGCGCGCCCGAGGGTCTCGCCTTCAGGGGCGAACGGCAGGACCTGCAGGAATTGCTCGGCAATCTGATGGAAAACGCCTGCAAGTGGGCGAAGCGCCGGGTCCGGGTCTCGGCCGGGGCGACCGGACTGGGTCAGATGGTCGTGGTGGTCGAGTACGACGGCCCCGGCCTGCCCGAGGATCAGCGCGAGGCGGCCCTCCAGCGCGGCGCCCGCATGGACGAAACCACGCCGGGTTCGGGCCTGGGCCTGTCCATCGTGGTCGAACTGACCCGGGCCTACGGGGGCCGCATTTCGCTTTCCGACAGCGAGCTCGGCGGATTGAAGGCCGTTCTCGAGCTTCCGGCCGCCGAGGCCTGACTCCGGATAGCGGATGTTAACCCTGTGCCGGGCAGCATGGCGGCGGCCGGAAGCTTGACCGGTCCAAAGGTGTCTGAATGTCCGGGCTGTCCGTCGCCCATCGCGTCGCGCTGGCCGCTCTGATCGAGCAGGCCTCCGATTCCACGCTGACGAAGCTGTCGTCCGCGGCCGTCGCCCTGCCTGGAGCGCGCGCGCAGGAACTCGCCGACATGCTGGCGGAAGAGGTTCTCGATCGGCGGCGCCGTCGTCTGGTCCTCGCGCCGCTGTTGCCGATGTTCCGCCCGCGCCCGGACGGCATCGAGGCGATGACGTTTCCGCCAACCGTCCTTCCGCGGCTGTGGAAGGCCGGATCTTCGCGCGAGCCGGATCTGCTTTGCCGGCTGGACGATGAAGACGCGAGCGCCCCGGCCGTGGCGGATCGCATTTGCGTCGCCGCCGCCGCCGCCGTGCGCGACCGTCCGGACATGATCTGGCCGAGCGGCATCGAGCCGCAACGGCGGGAGCAGGGTCTGGCCGACCTCGCCGCCTGTCTCGACCTGGCCCATCTGGCGCGGCGCGGCCTTCCCTCGATCGAGATCTGGCTCAAGCGGCCGGACGGCGATCAGATCGCCGAATTGCGCCTGCTCATCAAGGATTGCGCGGAAATCCATGTCGACGGAGCCCAGCGGGTGCTGGAGATGCTCTTCTCCCACCTCGACGACGCCGTCCTGATCCTGCGCATCATCACCCAGAGTTCGTGCTCGTCCGGGCGGGAGGGCTTCCTCAGCGCCTCCGAACTGTCCGGGTTCGTCGAGCGGCTGATCGCCGGCGTCGCGGCCCGGGTGACGCGCATCGGATCCTTCCGGGCCGGTTCGGACCTCGCCAATGTCGATGTGGTCATCGAGGATCTGACCTGGTGCGCCAATGTGCTCAATGAGCTGGACGTCACCCTGACCCTCAACCCGCTCAGCGTCTGGGGCAAGTCTGTCCGCGACGCGCGGGTCAGCATCGCGGGCCAGCTTTCGGCCTTCCTGCGTGCCGCCGATCGGGCCGTGGACAAGGCCCTGCCGCTGGAGCGGGTCCAGATCGCAGGCCGGATGACCCGCAAGTCACCGCAGCTGACTGCGCCGATCCAGGGCGAGACGGTGCAGGCCGTCCGCCACCTCCTGAAACTGGTGGGAGCGGTGCGTGGCCCCGCCTCGATCTTCGGGGCCGAGTCCGACCGGAAGAAGCTGGTGGAATCGCTGACGGACCGCCTGAGCGACTACGCGGACCAGGCTCTGACGATCGTCAACGACGGCGAGGCGGATGACGAGGTCAACGCCCTGCGGCTGGTCGAGTTGAGCGCCCGCTGCCTCGATCTGATCGACGCCCGGGACGCCGCCCGCACCGTGCGTCGCCGCGCCGCAGTGGCCGGGGCCGGCAAGGGCGGGTCCAACCCCTCGTCGCGGGCCGCCTGATCGGCTACATCGCCGGGCGATGACGGTGTTCTGGATCATGACGGCGCTGATGGCCGCCCTTGCGGGCCTGCTGGTGCTGGCCGGCGCGCGCCGCGGCGCCGACGCCGGCGAGGTCGTGACCCCGGCCGTCGCCTCGGCCGAACTGTCGGAACTGGATCGCCTCAAGGCCCGGGGCCTGCTCGACGAGGCCGGTTGGGCCGCCGCCCGCGCCGAAGCCGGGCGCCGCATCCTGTCGGCCCGGCGCGACGCGGTCCCGATCGCCGCTGGTTCGCTCGACCGCTTCTGGGTGCTCGGCGGCATCGCAGCCGCCGTCGCCGGTGCGCTCGTTCTCTATATTCTGATCGCCGCGCCCGGCCTGCCGGACCAGGGATACCAGCGGCGCGTCGATGACTGGTCGACGCGGCTTGATACGCTCCAGCCGCCGCAGATCGCTGCGGTGGTGGCGCGCGAGGTCGAGCAGCGCCCCTACGATCACCAGGCCCTGACCATGCTCGGCATGGCCCGGTCCGGGGCGGGCGACCCCATCGGCGCCGTCTCCGCCTTCCGCCGCGCGGCGGCGCTTCAGCCGGACGACGCCGGCTCCTGGATCCGGCTGGGACAGAGTCTGGTGCGGGTCAACGGCGGGGCGGTCAGCGGCGACGCCGAGGCCGCCTTCCGCCGGGCGCTTGAGATCGACCCCGGCCAGGGCAGCGCCCGCTACTTCCTCGGCGAGGCGGCCCTCGCCCGCGGCGACGCAGCTATGGCCCGCGAGATGTGGTCCCCGCTGATCGCCGCCATGGACCGGGCCGATCCCGATCGGCTGCAACTGCAGGCCCGGCTGGCCGGAGCCGGCTCGTGAGCTGGCTGCCGAAATCCCCCAAGGCCCGCCGCCGCCTGTGGGTCGTGGCCGCCGTGGCGCCGGTGCTGGCGCTGGCCGTCGGCCTGTCTCTCTATGCGATGCGCGACAGCGTGACCTTCTTCTTCTCGCCGTCGGAGGCCACGCCTGAAAACGCCCCGCCCGGTCGGGTGGTGCGGCTGGGCGGTCTCGTCGAGGCCGGGAGCGTGGTCCGCGACGGTTCGGGCCAGGTCACCTTCGCGGTCACCGACAATGTCGCGACCACCCGCGTCGTCTACCAGGGCGACCTTCCCGACCTGTTCGCCGAAGGGGAGGGGGTGGTCACCCAGGGCGCCTTCCTGCCCGACCGCAGCTTCCGGGCCACCCAGGTGCTGGCGAAGCACGACGAGACCTATATGCCGCGCGAGGTCGCCGACAGCCTCAAGGCCAAGGGCGAATGGCGCCCGGTCGACAAGACCCCGGCCGCTCCGTGATCGTCGAAACGGGCGCCTTCGCCCTCATTCTCGCCCTCGCGTTGGCGTCTCTGCAGACCGGCCTGGCCGTGGCCGGCCGGCTACGCCGCAGCCCTGTCCTCGCGGGCGCCGCCACCGGCGCGGCCATCGCCTCGGCCCTGGCCGTGGCCATCGCCTTCGCGGCCCTGATCCAGGCCTTCGCGGTCTCCGACTTCTCGGTCGCCAACGTCGCGGCCAACAGCCACACCGACAAGCCGATGCTCTACAAGGTGGCCGGCGCCTGGGGCAGCCACGAAGGCTCGTTGGTGCTGTGGTGCCTCGTCCTCACCGGCTTCGGGGCCGCGCTGGCGCGGGCCCGGAACCTCCCGTTCGGCCTGAAGACCTCGGCGGTGGCGGCGCAGGGCTTCCTTGGGGTGCTGTTCCTCGCCTTCGCGGTTCTGACGTCGAACCCGTTCGCCCGTCTCGACCCCGCCCCGTTCCAGGGCGCGTCCCTGAACCCGCTGCTGCAGGATCCGGCGCTCGCCTTTCATCCGCCGCTGCTCTACGCGGGCTATGTCGGCTTCTCGGTCTGTTTCTCGCTGGCGGTGGCTGCCCTGGTCGAGGGCCGCGCCAACTCCGCCTTCTGGCCCGCCTGGGGCCGCTGGGTCAGGCCGTGGGCTCTGGCCAGCTGGGCCTTCCTGACCGTCGGCATCGCGCTGGGCGCCTTCTGGGCCTATTACGAACTCGGCTGGGGCGGCTGGTGGTTCTGGGACCCGGTCGAGAACGCCAGCTTCATGCCGTGGCTGGCCGGCGCCGCCCTGCTGCATTCGGCCGTGGTCACCGAGCGGCGCGGAGCGCTGGCGGGCTGGACCACCTTCCTCGCCCTGCTGGCCTTCACCTTCTCAATGCTCGGCGCCTTCCTCGTCCGTTCCGGCGTGCTGACCAGCGTGCACGCCTTCGCCGTCGACCCCGAGCGGGGCCTGATGCTTCTGGCCATCCTCGGCCTGACCGGCGGTCTGGCGTTCGGCCTGTTCGCTCTGCGCGCGCCGCAGCTGAAGGGCGGCGGCATGTTCGCTCCGATCAGCCGCGAGGGCGCCCTGGTGCTCAACAATCTGTTCCTGACCGCCGCCTGCGCCACCGTCCTGCTTGGCACCCTCTATCCGCTGATCCTCGAGGCCGTGAACGGCTCCACCATCTCGGTCGGCCCGCCCTATTTCGCCCTGACCTTCACGCCGCTGATGGCCGTCGCCTTCCTGATCCTGCCCGCCGGGCCGCTGCTGGCCTGGAAGCGCGGCGACCTGCCCGGCGTGATGCAGCGGCTGGCGGTCGCCGCCGGCCTCGCGATCCTTCTGGCTCTGCTTGGCTTCGCGATGTTCGAACCGCGCAAGGCCCTGTCGGCGGCGGGAATCGGCCTCGGGGCCTGGCTCATCCTCGGCGCCCTGTCCGAGACCGCCGAACGCGTCCGTCTGTTCCGCGCGCCGGCCGCCGAGAGCCTGCGCCGCGCCAAGGGCCTGCCGCTGGGGGCCTGGGGCATGACCCTCGCCCACGCCGGGCTCGGCGTCTTCGTGCTCGGGGCGGTGGTCGAGACCGGCTATCGCGTCGAGGCCGCCCGCCCCATCGCCGTCGGCCAGGTGGTCGAGGCCGGTCCGTGGGCCGTGCGGCTCGATGACGTCCGGGTGATCGAGGGGCCCAACTACCTCGCCGAACGGGGCCGGTTGACCGTCACCCTTCACTCCGGCGCCGCGCCGCGCGAGATCACCGCTGAGCGCCGCTTCTTCCCGGCCGGGGGCCAGACCACCACCGAGGTCGGTCTCGATTTCCGTGGCCTCGACGACGTCTATGTGGTCCTCGGCGAGCGCGGCCGCACCGAGGCCGGCGAACCCGCCTGGAACGTGCGGGTGTGGTGGAACCCGTGGGCGCGCCTGATTTTCCTCGGCCCGGCCCTGATGGCGCTCGGCGGCGTGCTGTCGCTGATGGACCGCCGCCTGCGGCTCGGCGTCGGTCGGCGGAAGGCGGCGCCATGAAGCGGACCCTGCTGATCACGGTCGCCGTACTCGGCCTGATCGCCGCCCCCGCGGTCGGCCAGGAACCGCCGCCCGCGCCCGACCGGCCGCTGCCCGACGCCGCCCAGGAGGCCCGCGCCCAGGCGCTGTTCGACGACATCCGCTGCGTCGTCTGCCAGCATGAAGCCATCGCCGACAGCCCGGCGGTCATCGCCGCCGACATGCGCCAGCTGGTCCGCGACCAGATCGCCGCCGGCCGCACCGACGCCGAGATCCAGCAGGATCTGGTCCGCCGCTACGGCGATTTCGTGCTGTTCCAGCCGCCGGTCCGCCTCGGGACCTGGCTCTTGTGGTTCGGTCCCGTGGGCCTGATGGCCGCAGTTCTGGCCCTGCTCCTGCTGCGCTCGCGCGGCCGCCGGGTCGAGGCCGCGCCGCTGACGGCCGAGGAAGAGGCCCGTCTGGCCGATATCGTCGCCGGGGACGATCTTCGCCCCGATCCTGACGCAAAGCCGTCTGACGACTAGGGCCGGACGGACCCATCGTCGCGTCCCGGCGTTGGCTCAGGGAGCCCGCGCCCTATATTGACGGACTGACCGGGCCTCCGCGCCCGACGAAAGGATCGTACGAAACCCGATGATGAAGCGTAAGGAATTCATGCTGGGGGCCACGTTCGGCCTGGTTCTCGCGGCCGGCGCCACCGCCGGCGGCGTCATCGACTGGCCCACCGCCAACGCCGGACCCGTCGGCGGCGTTTCCGGCCGCCTGGCCCCGAACGCCGGCGCCGCGGGCCTGTTCGCGCCCCCGCAAGGCGCCCCCCTCAGCTTCGCCGACATCTTCCAGCAGGTCGCGCCCGCCGTGGTGCAGATCGATGTCGAGGCCCCGCTCGAGCGCCCCACGGGTGGTGTCGTTCAGGTTCCTGGCCTCCCGTTCGCCATTCCTGTCCCGCAGCCTGAGGAGGGAGAGGAGCCTCTGACGACCCAGGGGGCGGGGTCTGGCTTCTTCATTTCCGGGGAAGGCTACATCGTCACCAACAACCACGTCGTCGAGAACGCGACCGAGATACGCGTGACCCTTTCCGACGGCCGCGAACTTCAGGCGACGCTCGTCGGCCGCGACGTCGATACCGATCTTGCAGTGATCAAGGTGCAGGGATCGGACTTCCCGTTCGTCTCGTTCGAGGAGCAGGCGCAGCCCCGGGTCGGCGACTGGGTTATCGCGGTCGGCAACCCGTTCGGCCTCGGCGGCACCGCGACGGCGGGCATCGTGTCCGCGACAGGGCGCAGTCTCCCCCAGGCCAGTGACAACCCCTACACCGACTTCCTCCAGATCGACGCCGCCATCAACCGCGGCAACTCGGGCGGCCCGACCTTCGACATCTACGGCCGGGTGATCGGCGTGAACTCCGCGATCTTCTCGACGACTGGGGGGTCGGTCGGCGTCGGTTTCGCCATTCCCGCCTCGATCGCCAAGGAGGTCACCGACAGCCTCATGCGCGGCGAGCCGATCAAGCGCGGCTACCTCGGAGCCCAGATCGGGACGCTGTCTGACGACATGCGTGATTCGCTGGGTCTGCCGGACGATTTCGAAGCCGCCTATATCAACGAGGTCACGCCCAACGCTCCGGCCGAGCGTGCCGGGCTTCGGAACGGGGACATCGTGATCAGCCTGAACGGCGAGAAGGTGGAGACCTCGACCGAACTCACCCGGCTTGTCGGGGCGGCGCGTCCAGGCGACATCCTCCGCCTGGAGGTGCTCCGCGAAGGACGCCGGCAGACGGTGGAAGTGCAGTCGGGGACGCGTCCCGCCGATATCAACGCCGCGCTTCGCCCGACGGCCCCTGAAGCCGATCAGGCGCCGCGTAACGGCGCGGCTTCCGGCGAGGTCGTCGAAGGTCTCACGCTGGCGCCGCTTACCGCGGCCACGCGCAGTCGCTATGACCTGCCTACGCGCATCGAAGGCCTTGTCATCAACGCCGTTGCGCCCAACTCGCGGGCCGCGAGACTTCAGTTCGAGCCGGGCCTCGTTATCATGCAGGCGGATAGCCGCCCGGTCAGGACGGTCGCCGAGTTCCGCGCCGCCGTGGCGGCGGTCCGATCAGCGGGCCGCCCGGGCATCCTGCTCCTCGTCCGCACGCCGAATGGCAATGCGCCGGTCGTCCTGCCGCTGGCTCGCGAGTAACGGACCTGACAAAGCGGTAACTGCCCCCATCGCCGCCGATGCGCTAACATCGGCGGCGATTCCGCATCTGAGGGCTGATTCCATGCGCATCCTGGTGGTCGAAGACGACGCCGAAGCCGCGACCGCAATGGTCCGTGGACTGACCGAGGCCGGTCACGAGCCGACCCACGCCGTCGACGGCGCCTTCGGCCTGCTGGAGGCCCAGAAGGGCGGCTACGACGTCTATGTCGTCGACCGCATGATGCCCCGCCTCGACGGCATCGGCATGGTCGAGACCCTGCGCAAGGACGGCGATCAGACCCCCGTCCTGTTCCTCTCCGCCATGGGCGAGGTCGACGACCGCGTCGCGGGGCTCAAGGCCGGCGCCGACGACTATCTGGTCAAGCCCTACGCCTTCTCCGAACTGATCGCCCGCGTCGAGGCCCTGTCGCGCCGCCGCGAGACCGGCTCGGTCGCCACCATGCTCAAGGTCGGCGATCTCGAGATGAATCTGATCGCCCGCACCGTGCACCGCGACGGCCAGGAGATCGACCTCCAGCCGCGCGAGTTCCAGCTGCTCGAATTCCTGATGCGCCACGCCGGCCAGTCGGTGACCCGCACCATGCTGCTCGAGAAGGTCTGGGAATATCATTTCGACCCCCAGACCAACGTCATCGACGTCCACATCAGCCGCCTGCGCGCCAAGATCGACAAGGGCTTCGACCACGCCATGCTGCAGACGGTCCGCGGGGCGGGGTACCGGCTGGAGGCCTGACGCCTCCCGATGAAGCTTCCTTCCCTTCTTCGCCGCACGCCCTTCCGGCTGACGTTGCTGTTCCTCGCCCTGTTCGCGGCGGCGGCCAGCGCCATCTTGGCCTGGGTCTATTTCGCCTCGGCGTCCGAGGCCCGCGTCAACGCCGAGCGTGAGGTGCGCGGCGAGATGCAGGTGCTGGTCGGGGTCTATGACGCCCGCGGCTTCGACGCTCTCAACAAGGCCCTGATCGATCGCTCCCTGACCCAGAGCGCCTTCGTCTATCTGCTGCTCGACCGGGAGGGGGGCACCGTCACCGGCAGCCTCAACCAGTCGCCGATCGAGACGATGCAGGGCGACCGCCAGTGGATCACCTTCCCCTTCACCGAGACCGACCCTGAGGGACGGGTGCGCCGGCCCCAGGTGCGCGCCGTCCAGGTCCGGCTCTCGGGCGGGGAGATGCTGCTGGTCGGCCGCTCGCTCGGTGACACCGAGGCCTATCTGTCCCGCCTGACCCAGGCCCTGTGGGGGGCGATGGGCATCGTCCTGCTGCTGGGTCTCGCCGGCGGGGTGCTGGTCAGCCGCAACCTCGAGAAATCCATGGGCCGCCTCAACAGGGTGGTCACGGCGGTGCGGGAGGGCGACCTCAAGGCCCGCGCCCCGGTGCGCAACTCCGGCGACGAACTCGACGAGCTGGGCGCCGGACTGAACACCATGCTCGACCGGCTGGAGGCGTCGATGGCGTCGATCCGTCACGCCGGCGACGCCATCGCCCACGACCTGCGCTCCCCCCTGACCCGCATGCGGGCCAAGCTCGAAGTGTCGCTGATCGACGCCGAGGCCGGCAAGATCGACGGCGTCGACGCCCTTCAGCTGGCGCTCGACGAGGCCGACAACCTGCTGAAGACCTTCAACACCGTGCTGGCCATCGCCCGGCTGCAGGCGGCGGC
>JAAXIW010000041.1 GCA_012270135.1 Brevundimonas sp.
GTCTCAGACCTCGACGAGGCCGCCATCGAGGCCGTGCGCGGCTGCGACCTGTGGATCGTCGACGCCCTGCGCTGGACGCCCCATCCGACCCACGCCCATGTCGAAAAGACCCTCGACTGGATCGCCCGCGCCGGTGTGAAGAAGGCGGTGCTCACCAACCTGCATCTCGATCTGGACTACAACGCCCTGCAAGCCGCCGTTCCCGCGAACGTCGAGGTCGCCTTCGACGGCTGGACGGCGAAGCTTTGAGGAGGAAGGAAATGGCGGGCTTGGCGAAGAGACCGAAGCTGGTCCAGATTCTCCTCATTGCGCTGGTGGCGGTGGCGCTCGCTCTGCTGCTGTCGGACCGGGACGAACCCACGCCCCCGACGGAAGACGCCCGGGTCGTCACAGAGCAACGCACCCGGCTCGAAAGCGAGCAACACGCGCGCGGGCTGGTCGAGGCTGGGACGCCCCGGTAGCGCCGTCAGCCCAAAAGCTTCGCCGCCTGTGGTGCGAAATAGCTCAGCACGCCCGCCGCGCCGGCCCGCTTGAACGCGTGCAGGCTCTCCAGGATGGCCCGCTCCTCGTCCAGCCAGCCATTGGCCATGGCCGCCCGCATCATCGCGTACTCCCCGGACACCTGATAGGCGAAGGTCGGCACGCGGAAGGTCTCCGACACGCGCCGGACGATATCCAGATACAGCATTCCCGGCTTGACCATCACCGCGTCGGCGCCCTCCGAGATGTCCATCGCCACCTCGCGCAGCGCCTCGTCGGTGTTGGCGTAGTCCATCTGATAGGTCTTCTTGTCGCCCGTCAGCGCCTTCGCCGATCCCACCGCGTCGCGATACGGCCCGTAGAAGGCCGAGGCGTATTTGGCGGCGTAGGACAGGATCATCACGTCCGACAGGCCGTTGGCCTCCAGCGCCTCGCGGATGGCCTGCACCCGCCCGTCCATCATGTCCGACGGCGCCACTACGTCGGCCCCGGCGTGGGCGTGGATGAAGGCCTGTTCGGCCAGCCGCTCCAGCGTCGCGTCGTTGACGATCCGCCCGTCCTCCAGCACCCCGTCGTGGCCGTGGTCTGTATAGCAGTCCAGCGCCACATCGGTGATCACCCCCACCTCCGGCGCCGCGTCCTTGACGGCCTTGATGCAGTCCGGGATCAGGCCGTCAGGATCGGTCGCCCCGGTCCCGACGCCGTCCTTGATGCCCGCGTCGACATTGGGGAACAGCGCCACCGCCGGAATGCCCAGATCGCGCGCCTCGACCGCCGCCTGCGCCGCCGCCTTCGGGCTCAGCCGGAACACGCCCGGCATGGAGGCCACCGCCACCCGCTCGTCCGCCCCGTCATGCACGATCAGCGGCCAGACCAGATCGGCCGGGGTCAGCGTCGTCTCGGCCACCAGCCGCCGCACCCACGGCTGGCTGCGCAGCCGCCGTGGGCGGGCGTAGGGAAAGGCGGCGGGCGCGAACGGCTGGGTCATGCGGCGCTCATAGCTCCCTTCTCCCAATCGGAGAAGGTTTGCCCTAGAAGGCCCGCAAAGACTCGAGGAAACACCCATGGACTTCGCCCTCACCGACGATCAGCGCGCCATCCAGGACGCCGCCCGGCAGTTCGCCGACGCCGAACTGGCCCCGCACAGCGCAGAATGGGACGAGACCAAACACTTCCCCGTCGACGTCATGAAACACGCCGCCGAGATGGGCTTCTGCGGCATCTACACCGGCGAGGAGCACGGCGGCATGGCGCTCGGCCGGGTCGAGGCCGCGGCGATCTTCGAGGAACTGTCGCGCGGCGACGTCTCCACCGCCGCCTTCATCTCGATCCACAACATGGCGACGTGGATGATCGACAAATTCGGCTCGGACGACCTGCGCGGCCGCTACGTCCCGTCGTTGACGACCACGGAGAAGATCGCCTCCTACTGCCTGACCGAGCCCGGCTCCGGCTCGGACGCCGCCGCCCTGCGCACCACGGCGAAGCGGGACGGCGACCACTGGGTCCTCAACGGCTCCAAGGCCTTCATCTCCGGCGCCGGGACGTCCGACGTCTATGTCGTCATGGCCCGCACCGGCGCCGACGGGCCGAAGGGCATCTCGACCTTCGTCGTCGACAGGGACGCGCCCGGCCTGTCGTTCGGCGCCCAGGAGAAGAAGATGGGCTGGAACTCCCAGCCCACCGCCATCGTCTCGTTCGACGATTGCCGCATCCCGGCCGCCAACCTGCTGGGCAAGGAAGGCGACGGTTTCCGCTACGCCATGATGGGCCTCGACGGCGGCCGGCTGAACATCGCCGCCTGCTCGCTGGGCGGCGCCCGGCTCGCACTGGAGTCCGCCCAGGAATACGTCGCCTCACGCAAACAGTTCGGCAAACCCATCGCCGACTTCCAGAACACCCAGTTCAAACTGGCCGACATGGCCACCCAGCTCGAGGCCGCCCGCCTGATGGTGCTGCGCGGCGCCTGGGCGATCGACACCGGCCACCCCGAGAAGACCAAATGGTGCGCCATGGCCAAGCGACTGGCCACCGACGCCTGTTTCCAGA
>JAAXIW010000361.1 GCA_012270135.1 Brevundimonas sp.
GGTCAACCGCATCCTGATGTTCACCGACGGCGACTTCAACGTCGGCGTCACCGAGGACCAGCGGCTGGAGGACTATGTCGCCGCCAAGCGCGAAACGGGCATCTATCTGTCGGTCTACGGCTATGGGCGCGGCAACTATCAGGACGCCCGGATGCAGGCCATCGCCCAGGCCGGGAATGGTACGGCGGGATATGTGAACAACCTCGAGGAGGCGCGCCGGCTGTTCGGCCCGGCCTTCGATCGCGGGGCCTTCCCCATCGCCGACGACGTCAAGATCCAGGTCGAGTTCAATCCGGCCCGCGTCGCCGAGTACCGGCTGATCGGCTACGAGACCCGGATGCTGAACGAGGAGGATTTCAACAACGACCGCGTCGACGCGGGCGAGGTCGGCTCGGGCGCCTCGGTGACGGCGCTGTACGAAATCACCCCCGTCGGCGGGCCGAGCCAGATCCCCGAACGGCGCTATGAGCAGAACCGGCCTGGCGTCGGCGGCGGCGATCCCACCGGCGAGGTCGGCTTCGTCCAGGTCCGCTACAAGCTGCCGGGCGAACGGGATTCGCGGCTGATGCAGCGGGTGGTGTCGAACAGCAGCGCCGGCCGGGTCTCGGCCCAGCCGCCGGAGAGCACGCGCTGGGCCCTGGCGGTCGCCGCCTTCGGCCAGAAGCTGCGCAACGATCCGTGGATGAGCGCCGGCTATGGCTGGGACGACATCCTGGAACTGGCGCAGGGCGCGCGCGGCGAAGACCCCTATGGCGAACGCGCGGACTTTGTGCAGTTGGTCCGCGCGGCTGGGGGGATGCAGGCGCAGGCGCGGCCGTAGTAAGGCTTGGGGGTGACAGAGCAGATCACCCCCAAGACCGCCCGCCGCATCGCGCTATCGGCGCAAGGCTTCGGCCGGACGTCCCCCGCGGCGGCCGGCCGAAAGCATGTCCGGGACCTCGTCCGCAAGCTGGGCGTGGTGCAGATCGACAGCGTCAACGTGGTGACGCGGACCCACTATCTGCCCGGCTTCTCGCGGCTGGGAGACTATCCGCGCGAGGCGCTGGAGGCCGAGGCGTGGGGCGGGCGGCGCAATCTGTTCGAATACTGGGGGCATGAGGCGTCGCTGATGCCGATGGAACTGCAGCCGCTGCTGCGCTGGCGCATGGCGCGGGCCGAGGCTGGCGAGATGTGGACCGGGCTGTCGCGGTTCGGGCGCGAGCGGCGGGCTTATATCGACAGTGTGCTGAAGGAGATCGAACGCCGCGGGCCGGTGACCGGCGCCGACTTCAACGATGCTCCGCGCGGGGCGCCGGGCTGGTGGGAATGGTCGGACGGCAAGCGGGCGCTGGAGTGGCTGTTCTGGGCCGGGCTGATCACCACGAAGACGCGGCGCGGGTTCGAGCGGGTCTACGACCTGACCGAACGGGCCCTGCCCGACCGGATCATCGGCCTGCCGACGCCGGATGAGGCGGACGCCCAGCGCGAACTGGTGCGGATCGCGGGGCGGGCGCTGGGCGTGGCGACGGCGGCTGACCTGCGGGATTATTTCCGGCTGCCGCTCACCGATGCGAAGGCGCGCGTGGCGGAACTGGTCGAGGCGGGGGAACTGACGCCGGTCTCGGTGAAGGGCTGGCGGCAGCCCGCGTATCTGGCGGCGGGCGCGAAGACCCCGCGCAAGGTGGCGGGCGCGGCCCTGCTGTCGCCGTTCGACAACCTGATCTGGACCCGCGACCGAACCGAACGGCTGTTCGGCACACGGGTGCGGCTGGAGATCTACACCCCGGCCCACAAGCGGACTCACGGCTACTACGTCCTGCCGTTCCTCGAGGACGAGGCGATCACGGCGCGGGTTGATCTGAAAGCCGACCGGCAGGCCGGGGTGTTGCGGGTGCAGGCGGCCTGGCGAGAGCCGGACACGACGTCGGGGACGCCGGAACGGCTGGTGGGGGAGCTGCGCCGGATGGCCGGGTGGCTGGTACTGGACGGCGTCAAGGTGGTCGGCAAGGGCGATCTGGCGGAGGCGCTTGAAAACGCCCTCTAGAGGTCGAACTTCACACCCTGGGCCAGGGGCAGGTCGCGGCTGAAGTTCACGGTCTGGGTCTGGCGGCGCATGTAGGCTTTCCAAGCGTCCGACCCGGACTCGCGCCCGCCGCCGGTGTCCTTCTCGCCGCCGAAGGCTCCGCCGATCTCGGCGCCCGAGGGGCCGATGTTGACGTTGGCGATGCCGCAGTCGGAGCCCCAGGCTGACAGGAAAGCCTCGGCCTCGCGTACGCTGTCGGTGAAGACGCAGGACGACAGGCCCTGGGGGACGGCGTTTTGCAGGGCCACGGCGTCATCAAAGTCGGACCAGGTCATGACGTAGAGAATGGGGGCGAAGGTCTCGTGCTCGACCACGGCGGTCTGGGCCGGCATGCGGACGATGGCGGGGCGGACATAGGCGCCGTCGCGATCCACGCGGTCGCCGCCGACGACGATCTCGCCGCCCTGCTCCACCGCCTGCTTCAGGGCGGTCTCGAAGCCCTCCGCCGACGCCTCGTCGATCAACG